>DASUUP010000210.1:0-5001 GCA_036373995.1 Acidimicrobiia bacterium | reverse complement strand
GACCCGAACCTTCCCGGAGTCGCCACTCGTCTGGTCATCGATTTCGGGCGTCAGGGCTCATTCCGTCTCGAACCCAAGAGCACCTACGGTCCCGGGTGGCGGAAGGTTCGGGGGTTCAAACGAGTCAGGTCTTCACTCGAGCACGACGCTGCGTCACGGGAGCTTGCTGCTCAACTCGCCGCTTTGTGACGACTCAGGCTTCGGCCGTGCCCTCTCCCTCAATCGGGGCACGGGTGTGACCCGTCTCAGGCTCGGGTCTGACAGCACGGGCCCGCTTGGCCGGAGCCTCGTGAGTGCCAACTCGGTACTCCGGCCCGAAGGTGTCGGTCCAGATCACCGTGGTGAACAGCCACAGCGCACAGCCGATCAGGATCAACGGGAACAGGCGGGCGACCCACGGGTAGGTGTTCTCGGTGTTGCCCAGCCAACCCCCTAAGAGGGCGCCCAGCGGAAGGGTGGCCCATCCGATTGCTCGGGCCGCCGTGATCACCCGGCCGAGCATCGCTTCGCCCGCATAGATCTGTCTGATCGTGGCCAGTGGGATGTTGATGACCGATACCCCGAACATGAACACGAACAACAGCGCCATCGCCAGGGCCCCGTAAGTGGTGAGCATGAAAGCCAGCAGGGCGACGCCGGCCACGGCGAGACCTGAGGTCATGGCCTTCCCCAGACCGAGAAGACGTGTGATGCGGGGTGCGAACAAGGCGCCGATGAGGCCGCCGAGACCCATGAAGAAGAAGAGCACGCCGATCTCGGTCTCCGACTCGGTGCCGAGGACAACAGTGGCCAGCACGACGAAGGTCGCCTCGACGAACCCCATGACGAAGTTGGGGACGGCGGCCGAGATGGTGGAGATGCGAAGTCGGGGCTCGTTCCAGATGTGTCTCATCCCGGCCATAAACTCGGTCAGCCACTTGTCGCGGGCCGTTGGCTCTGCGTGACGGGCGACGCGTCCCACGTAGCTGAGCGACCAGGCAGAGACGATGAAGGTGACCCCGTTGATGAAGAGACCCACCTGCGGGCCGGCGAACACGGCGGCGAGGACACCACCGACCAGCGGCCCGAAGGCGAACATCGCCTGGATGGAGGCGGTGACGAAGGAGTTGGCGTCCGACAACCTCTCCTTGGGGACCAGTGCCGGGATCATCGCGTAGAGGGCTCCGTCGAACAACGTCGTCATCGAGCCGACGATGAACGCCATGGCGAACACCGTCCCCACTCCGTAGTCGGGGAACTGTGCAGCCAGGTAGAAGAAGGCGCAGGCTCGAAGCAGATCGGTGGCGATCATCACCGGCCTCAGGGCGACACGATCCAAGAGGACTCCGCCGACGAGGCCTACGAGGAGGGTCGGTGCCGTCTCCAGGGCGTAAGCGATGGCGAAGTCGAGGGCGGCGGTCTCGGTCTGCCCGGCTGCCTCCTGGAGGTAGAGGACGAGCAGCGGCACCGTGATGACGGCGATGTAGGTGCCGAACTGGCTGATCGTCTGTCCGATCCACAGCGCCCGGTAGCGAGGCCCCAACGACCGCATTGACCGTATGAATTCCACCGGTTGCGACGTTAACCCCGGCTGGCGGTCTGTCCAGCGGTTGTTAGATTCATCCGTAATGGCCAACCCACAGGAGATCCCGCAGATCACCACCGAACTGGTGGAAATGTCCCGTGAGTATCTGCGACAAGAGACGCTCGAGCCTGCCAAGCAGCTCGGCAAGACTGCCGGCATGGGCGTCGGCGGCGCCATCGTCATGGCGCTCGGCGCGGTCTGTCTGGCCTGGGGTCTCTACTACGGGCTCCAGCTGCTCCTTCCAGAGGGGGAGTGGTGGGTGGTGCTCTCCCGGGGTTTGACCGCAATCGCCGCCGCCGCAGCGGCCGGCATCATCGGATGGAGGATCTCGGTTGTCAGTCAGCAGGGATGACATAGAGCGCAAAGCGCAAGAACTCGTCGGCGCCGTCGAGGACACGACCGAGTCCGTCAAGAACACCGCCATCTTGGTGGCCGTCGCCGTCGCCATCGTCGTAGCAGTCGCCTTCATCATCGGCCGCCGACGGGGCAGCCGCAATAAGACGGTCGTCGAGGTCTACAGGGTCTGACGGACCGTTCACCGTTCTGTGAGTATCAGTCCCGCGTAGCGCGGGATGGATCTTCACAGAATGGCTTCATGATGAACCGGACGACATCGGCACGTACTCTTTCCGGTTCGTCCCTGACTTCGGTGGCCGTGAAGCGGCGGATCTCCCAACCGAGGTCCAAGAGTTGATTCTGTCGCTGGAGGTCATGTTTCATCTGTTCGGGTGTTCCGTGAGCGCCAAAGCCGTCGACCTCGACGATGCGCATTCGGTCGGGCCAGGAGAAATCCGGATATGCGTTGTTCCCATTCGGGAGTTGAATCCGCAACTGTTGGATGGGCTCGGGCACCGGGGCGTTCACCACGATCCAGGCCAGATCGATCTCGGCGACGCTGCCGGATTCATCGTCTGCAACCAGTCGGATCACTCTCCGCATGCGTTTGGTGCCACCGACTCCTCGTCCTCCATAGACACCAACGGTGACATCCATCTTCTCGACACTGCTGATTCCCTTTCTCACAGCAGACCGGGCAGCTTTCCACAGAGTTCGCTCAGGCAGCGTCCCAGCCATATCGAGCACGGTCTTCTCGGGTGGGGAGATCGGGATCGAGTCGAGCTCGAACCTGGGATTGTGACGTCGGGTTCGGTGGAGGATTGCCCCTTTGGGCACCGGCGACTCCGAGTACGGAACGGTTACCTCGATCATCCGACCGTAGATCGAGTCCATCCCCCAAAGGACGGCTGCGCACCGATGGGACGCCAGAGCGTCGGGACCCGCGGCTATCGCCGCCGCGAGGACTTCGGTCTTCCACGTCGCCGGCGTGCAGTTGAGGTAGTAGACGCCCGGATGAACCACTTCTAGACGACCGCTTTCGATGTGCCGGCTGATTTCATGGTCTGTTGCACCCAGAGAACGCGCTTGGTCGCGGCCGATGAGCCCATGCTGGCGTGCAGCGGCTTGTCTCAATCTCCCCTCATGCCACATCACACCAGTGTGCGAGGGTCAATCGTCCCGAATCAACCCCCGCGATCCCCTTCTGTGAAGATCTGTCCCGCGTAGCGCGGGACAGATCTTCACAGAACGGTTTTCAGGCCTCCGGTCGGCGGATCTCGAGTTTGGGGGCGCCCCGTTTGGTGTGGTGGATGACGAGGGCGGAGCCTTCGGGGACGGTCTTGCGGTAGAGGAGTTGTCTCTTGGGGGTGGTGTTGCGGAGATAGGTGAAGGCCCACAACGCCAGACCGAGGTATAGCTCGCGGTTGTCGCCCTCCCGGAAACCACGCAGGGTCCGGCGCACCCCCTCAGCACGGGGGTCCCGATAACCGAGGGCTCTGTTGATCAGTCGTGTGGTCAGTCGTGCCATGTGTCTACCGTCTCGAACACTATGCAAAGCAAGCAGTTCACGAAAGTCGTGATTTGGGTTGTCGTCATCGGGATGGTCCTCAGCATGGGCCTCGCCACCATCGCCATCCTGACATGACCTTCCGCGAGGGCGAGCCCGCCCTCCTCATCGACAGCAAAGGCCGGAAGTTCCTCCTCAAGCTGGAGGTCGGCCGCACGTTCCAGTTCCACAACGGCGAGCTGTCGCACGACGAGCTGATCGGGTCCGAGGACGGGTCCTGGTTCACCTCTACCGGAAACGCAAGGCTCCTGCTGCTCCGCCCCCGGCTCGCCGACTTCATCCTCAAGATGAAGCGGGGAGCCCAGGTGGTTTACCCCAAAGACCTCGGACCGATCCTGGTCTACGCCGATATCGGGCCCGGTATGACCGTCCTCGAGGCAGGAACCGGCTCCGGTGCTCTCACCCTCGGCCTCTCCCGGGCGGTGGGCCCGACGGGCAGAGTGGTCACAGTCGAGCGTCGCGAAGACCACGCCGACCACGCCCGGAAGACCCTCACCCGCTGGTACGGCGACGTGCCCGACAACGTCGAGATGCGCATCGGCGACGTGGCCGAGCAAGTGGCCGAAGTGAAGCCCGAGCGCATCGTGCTCGACGTGCCCGAGCCGTGGCACACGCTCGAAGCCGCCGCCCGACATCAGCCCAACGGTGGAGTGGTGGCCGCGTATGTTCCTACGGTGCCTCAAGTGCAGACGACGGTCGACAAAGCGACGGATTTGGGCTTCGCCGAAGTGGAGGTGATGGAGTTCCTGATGCGGGAGTGGAACGTCAACGGGCGCTCAGTCCGACCCGAGCACTCGATGGTGGGCCACACCGGGTTCCTCATCTTCATGCGCAAAGTGGCCGATGAATCCGTGCAAAGTAACCCGGAGAACTAAACAGAGTGGTTCGTATACTGACCGATGGGCGACCACTAGCCAGGAGGTAGCCGTGGACGAAGGACGTCAACATGAGGATGCCGCACAGCTGCGCAAGGTCGTGGCTGCGCTCGAAGAAGAGGTGTCCTTCCTGCGACGTCGTCTTCGCGAGGCCCCCGGCAAGGCCGAGGAGCTAGAAGCAGACCTGGCCCGCGCCCAAGACCGGCTCGACCGGGTCGTCAGCCAGAACGACAAGCTCTCCGCGCTTCTCGAAGAGTCCCGCGAGCAGCTCGGGGTCCTCCGCGAGGAGGTCGAGAAGCTCACCCAGCCGCCGAACAACTTCGGCACCGTCCTCAAGGTCTCCGAGGACGGCACCGTCGACATCCTCACTGGCAACCGCAAGCTGCGTGTCGCGGCACAACCATCCGTCGAGGTCAAGAAGCTCCAGGTTGGCCAGGAAGTCCTCCTCAACGAGGCCTTCAACATCATCGACATCCGCTACTTCGAACCCTCCGGTGAGATCCTCCGGGTTCGCGAGGTCATGGACGACGGCCGGATCGTGGTCATCGCCCATGCCGATGACGAGCGCGTCCTCATGAGATCCGAGGCCATGGCCGACGTCTATCTCCGCCCCGGCGACTACGTCCGTGTCGACTCCAAGACGTCGTTGATCCTGGAGA
>DASUUP010000209.1:0-3495 GCA_036373995.1 Acidimicrobiia bacterium | reverse complement strand
ACGAATCTGCCGCGCAAGGCCTCGACGATGCGGCACGTCGAGCCCACACCAGAGGCGCATATGCGACCGCGGCGAACGCGTATGAAAAGGCAGCCGCGTTATCGGCGACACCAGGAGATCAGGGGAGGCGACTCATAGAGGCGGCGACGGAGGCCTGGCTAGCGGGGTTGCTGCCCAGGGCGGCCAGGCTGATCGAAGCAGCAGAGCCCCTGCTCGACGACACCAACCAGCTGGCCGATTGCTACAGGTTGCGCGGTTCTATCGAGTTGGCCACCGGGGCCGCCCCCAACACGGTCGCCATCCTCACCGACGCGGCCCGACACACAGCCGAGGTCGATCCAAGCCGCGCACTGGAGCTGCTGGCCTTGGCCGGCGAGGGAGCATCACTTCAGATGGACGCGAAGGCTGCAGCCGAGATCAGCCGAATCGCCTCCGACCTCGCCGAGGCCGAGTCTGACCGCGACCGATTCTTCGCCAGACTTCTGGTCGGCTTCACCCACCTCACCGACCAGCCCGACGTAGCGATGACAGCTCTCAACGAAGCGATCGACTACGCACGCGATGAGACCGAAGACGTCGACCTCATGCTGGCGGCAGGAAGAGCCGCTTTCTACGTCGGCGACGACCAGGCAGCCCTCGACTTTCACGGCCGAATCATGAAAAGGGCGAGGCGAATCGCCTCAGTGGGCTGTCTTGCCATAGCCGGAAGCCGCATGGCCCTCGCCGAGATGCAAACCGGTCAGTGGGGAACCGGAATAGCAACCGCACAAGAGACCTCGAGAATCGCCGAGGACACCGGCCAGTTGGAACTGTCAGCCCACGCCCTCGTCTGGCAGGCTGTTGTGGCGGCCTGGCGAGGCGAGGAGGAACGCTGCCGTCAGCTATCCCAGCAAGCGAGGGAAATCACGATGCGGCAACCCATGCCGTTCGTTGCGGATGGGATCCGATGGGCGATTGGGGCGCTCGAACTGAGTCTGGGAAACGTCTCCCAAGCGTCTATCCAGCTTCGCGCGGTCGTCCACCCGGTGATCATGAACGCCGCGGCGTTGGATGGGATCGAGACGGCGGTGCTCTCTGGCGACGACGCCGAGATCGATCGTTGGGCGCGTCTGGCTGAGGAGATGGCCACCCTCACCGAGAAACCTTGGGCGAAAGCACGTGTCGCACATGCCAATGCCCTGACGGCGACCGAATCCGCCGCGGCAGAAAAATGGTTCCTGGAGTCGCTGGACGAGCACGACCGGAGCGGTCGCAGCTTTGAGGCGGCACGCACACAGCTCGCCTTCGGCAGCTTCCTGCGACGACAGAGACGCCGGGTCGACGCCCGAGGACACCTTCGAGCTGCCCTCGCCCTCTTCGACGATCTCGGCGCCTCACCTTGGGCGGAACGAGCCCAGTCGGAGCTACGAGCCAGCGGCGAATCGGCACGACGTCGCGATCCGAGCACCGCCACTGACCTCACACCCCAAGAAATCCAGGTCGCAACGTTCGTCGCCCAGGGGATGACCAACCGCGAGGTGGCCGCCCAACTGTTCCTCAGCCCCCGAACAATCGATCACCACCTGCGCAGCATCTTCACGAAACTCGGGATCACCTCCCGCACCGAACTCGCAGCCATCAGCGGCGAGTTGGCCCTCGCCGAAGCCGAGTAGCAGCCCACACTGGCGAATCCCCGGTGGTTTCACCGGTGTGACGACAACCCCTCATCCATACCGTCGCCCCATGAGAACCCTCATGGACCGCATTCATCCTGCCCGGCGATGGGAGAGGAAATGACACCCGCATTGGAAGGCCGGGCCATCACCAAAACCTACGGGCACACAGCGGCCGTTGACCGCCTCGATTTCGAGGTGCGGACCGGGGCCGTGACCGCGTTCTTGGGTCCCAACGGCGCCGGCAAGACAACGACTATCCGCCTGTTGCTGGGACTGGTCCGCCCGGACTCCGGTGAAGCCCTCGTGTTCGGAGAGCCGTACCGAAGCCTGAAGAATCCTGCACGCCGGGTCGGAGCCCTGGTCGACGGCTCTGGATTTCATCCGGGCCGAACGGCAATTGACCACCTCCGATCGATCGCCGCTACGGTTGGCGTCCGGTCGGAGCGTGTTGGCCAAGTTCTCGAGATCTGCGACCTCGACAGGCCCGCTCACCGCAAGGTCGGCGGGTTCTCCATGGGTATGAGACAGAGACTCGGCCTCGCCACCGCTCTCCTCGGCGAACCTGACCTGCTTGTTCTGGACGAACCCGCTAACGGCCTGGATCCCGCCGGCATCCGATGGTTACGCGGATATCTCCGCTCCTATGCCGAGACAGGACGGACCGTCTTCGTCTCCAGCCATGCCTTAGAGGAGGTTGCCAACGTGGCGGATGAGGTCATCGTCGTCAAAGACGGGCGACTCGTCGTTCATGAGACGACAAGTCAGCTGCTCCGTCGAAACGACGCTGTGGTCGTCCAACTCGACGATATCGAGGGAGCTCGAGCTGCTCTCACCGATCGAGGCGCCGAGGTAGAGACGCTGGGGGACAACCGCCTGCGCGTCAGGGGACTGAGCGAGGACCAGATCACTGCGGCCATCACGCCGCTGGGTTTGAACGTGATCGAGATGACCACCAGCGCACAGACGCTCGAGGAGGCATTTCTCGGGCTGATCGACAACCCGGGAGGACATCATGTTTGACACTCTGCGGTCGGAGACACTGAAGACGCTGAGCACGAAGGGAACCATTGTCCTATTGGTCGGCGGCGTGGCCGTGGTCGCCCTTGCCACGGCCTCCACCATGTTGAGCATGCCTCCCGCCAATCTCGAGGGCCCGATCCACGAGCAGGTCGCATACTTCATCGGGTCGGTAGTCCTCGTGGTGTTTGCTCTGATAGTGGGGATGCGAAGCTTCACCGACGAATTTCGCCACGGGACCGTCCTCACCACTGTTCTGGTCAGCTCGTCGAGGACCGAACTCCTGGTCGCCAAGGCCATCGTGACGATGGGTGTCACATTGACGATGAGTGTCCTTGGGCTGGCGACACTCACCGTTGTCGCCCTGAGTTTGTCGGGTGCGAAGGGCGGAGCGCTCGATCTGGCCGGTTCCGATTGGTCGGCTTTCGCAGGTCTCGTGAGCGCCATGCTGGTCTGGACGGTGGTGGGTGTCGGCCTTGGCGCCCTGATCCGGAACCAGGTGGCAGCCGTGGTCGGAGCTCTGGTCTGGGTTCTCGTTGCCGAGAACTTCGCCGGCGGCTTCATCGGGGAGGCCGCCAGGCTCATGCCGGGGCAACTCTCCAACGCCATGGCCGATGTCAGCAGCACGACAAGCCTTTTGGGCGCCCTTCCCGCCGCCCTTCTCCTCATCGGCTATGCCCTCCTCATCTCCTTCGCGGCCGGGGTGACGCTCGACCGTCGGGATGTCATCTGAGATGAGGATGACGCCCACTGCGACCAGGCCCACGCCAACGCACCAGTGGGGAGTTGCCCCCAGCGCCCACTCGCCGGTCGGCAGTTACCC
>DASUUP010000208.1:0-7531 GCA_036373995.1 Acidimicrobiia bacterium | reverse complement strand
CCCAAAGGCACACTCGTGTGGTTCGACGATCAGACCGGAGAAGGGCTGATTCGTCGTGATGGCCGTGAGTATCCGGTGAGGAGCACCGAAATCGAACCTTCGGCGCGTGTCCCTAATGCTCCCGTCCACTTCGACATCGTGCGTCACGAGGGAGTGAGATGGGCGGAGAAGGTGACCCTTCGTCGGGGGAGCCGCGTCTCACCTCGCCAGCATCGCTTCGGAGACCTGGCCGGAGCCCATCATCCCGATGAGAAAGGCCATCATCCGTTGACAGACGACCGGCCCGGTGTCGACCCCGCCTACGAGGGCAGGCCGATGGAACTCGTCGAAGAGTGGGCCCGTCTGGTAAACCTCGGCGATCTTTCGACCCTGCGGCTGCTGTACGCCCCCGAGGCTGTCCTCCATGAAGGACGAAAACGGGTGGTCGGGCGTGACGCCATCATCGAGCGGATGAGTGCGACGTTCTCGGGTTCTTCGCCTCAGACAAGGGTCCTCGGCGGCCGGGACGATGTCATTGCCGTGGAACTGAGCGTCAAAGGTCGCCGCCGTCTCGTCGAACTCGAGCTGGCCCACGGCCGGGTGGTGGAACAGAGGGTCCGATCGGCGACCAGGCGTCGGCGGACCTAGCACCCACGAGGTGCACCGACGCCCACTCTGTTTGCTCGGGATGAAGGGCGAGATAAACCGACAAGATCGGCACCGAGGGGCTCTCAATTCTCGAAAGTCTGTCCAAGGCCTCTACCAAAACGCTGGCCACCCTCGGAGCTGAACCCAGCCTCTCGAGCGTATCGACGGAATGCATCCGAGAGGAAGGGTCATTGGTCACCATTTGAAGCCTCCGTATCTGCCGGTCAGGCCGCCTCTCGTCGACGCCTGGTTCCCTACATGGGCCACACCAGACGTAGCCAAGTCGCGATCGAGAAGCACAGGGTTACTCCACCCGGCAGTCGATAACCACGTTTCCATCAATACGGCGGGTGGTGATGTTCAGGTCGAAGAATCGATCGACTACACAGGCGTTGGTCGTGAAATGGCCCGTAGGCTCCAGGGTGAGGAAGGATCCACCCCTGGTCTGGGTTAGCGGAACCAGGAGTTGGTCGGCAAGGTGAACGCCGACCGCCACACCCGAGTCCAAGTAGCGGCGTGTCTTCGCCACGGCCATGGCGGCGACTTCTTCGGCGGGGAGTCCTCGCCTGCCGAATCCGGTGAACACCTCGCTGACCTGTTCGCTCTCCACGACGAGGATGAGAGCATTGCCCGGCCCATCGGCTTCCACCGCCGATGCTGTGAGGCACTCCTCGGGCCAGTCGAGTTCCTCCTCGACCACGGCCAGCTCGCGCTGGGCGATGGAAAGGGGAAGACGGGACACGAGCGCGGAGGCCCAGACCGAGCGGATCGCCCCCCTATGGAGTAGCTCGAGGCGCCTCCAGTTCGCCTTCCCGACCATGACCCGGATCCGGCCGCCACCGACAGGGTAGAACCCGGGTTTCTCCAGGGTCAGGGTCAGCTCGGCGCCCATCCGACGTAATAGGGGGGCGAAGCTGAGGTCGAGAAACTCGAACGGAGGTGCTCCCTCGTTGTGGGTTCCACCCTCGATTTCAAGCTGGGACTCCCCGTCGGCGCTGAGTAGCGGGACCAGTACGGTCTGCAGGACCAGCCCGACGCTGCCGGCGGTTCCGATGTCAAAGTGGTACTTGCCCGCCCGGATCTCACCTGGCTCGAATGTCAGAGTCTCCGAACCAAGGATGGCTCCTTCCGTCGCGGCGTTGGAGATCTCCGCTGCCGCTCTCACGGCGGCGAGGTGTTGGGGCAGCAGCCCGGGTCGGCGACGTGCCGCCCGGATCCTCTCGATGGCAAACGGCACACCGGTGAGAAGCGAGCAGGCCAAGGCAGTCCGTAGAATCTGACCTCCACCCTCACCCTGCGAACCGTCCAGCAAGAGCATCTCAGCAGCATCCAGGTGCTGTCATCTAGTGCGCCAAATCTGCTCGCTTTGGCTTGGTCAGCTCCAGGTAGTCATCGAGCGCCATGGTGATGGTCTCCGCGTCTGTACCTGTGTTGAAGGTGATTCGAGGGCTGTCCAACCCCTGATCGACCAGGGTGGGAATGTCATACAGCGCCTCAAAGGGAGGCTCCGCTCCCGGTTCGATGTCCGGGAACGACGCCGCGAACTCGCCCTCATCGGCGAGACGCACGCTCTCGGCACCCAGGGCCTGTTCGGCTTTTGTAGATCGACCATCTTGTCTCCGGGAATCACAGCCATCACCAGCCGATCGTCGGCAATCAGCATGACCAACTTCCCATCTCCTTGCCGGAGACATTCCCGGCTTCGGCCACTTCGTTGGTGGTGTCGGCCAGAGGATGGGTGTGCGTTTCCTAGCCGACACCATGCTCCATCAAGTAGGTACGAACCTGTTCTGCGGACACCAGGTCATCTCCTTTGTCGTTCATTTCGTTACCGGACTGTCAGCTGAGACACCAGGGGAGAAAGTCACCTGATGTAGTCGGAAGCACCAGGTTCTGTCTCGTGACTCAAACCCTCCGATCAGGAGAATCTGTCGAATCCAGTTCGCAGAAGGCATTCAGGTATTTGCACCTTCTTGCTCTGAGAAGCACGTTGTTCTGCCGGTCTCCTGGAGGTGGGACGCATTGGCAGCGGAGCGGGACCTTTGGCTCTACCCCGCATGGAGGTTATCGGGCAAGGTTGTGCTGAACGTGACAGAGCTAGCCCGCAAAGAGGGCCTGGGCCCTGATTCTCCGGTGTGTGTGTTCGCCCCGTCGCTGTTCCTCACCGTGACCGTCGAAGAGCGGGACGGAAGCAGGGAGGCGGGTGAGGTGCACCTCCATCCGGGTGGTCAGGGTTTTTGGATCGCCCGCATGCTCGCCGAGTTGGGAGGCAACCCGGTTCTCTGTGGGCCGATCGGAGGCGAGGCGGGGGCCGTCCTTGAGGCGATCGTTCCCACGTGGGGAGTCCGTTTTGCACCGGTGTGGACGAAGAGCGCTTCGCCGTGCCGGGTCACCGACCGGCGGGCCGGTGAGCGGGTGATAGTGGCTGATGGCCGCATGCCACTGGAACGGCATGAAGCCGACGACCTTTACGACAAGGTGCTCGAGCTTTCCCTGCGCTATCGATGCTGTGTGATCACTGGGACCGACCCCAATGACCTGCTGTCGCCCGTCTTCTTCGAGCATCTCGGGGCCGATCTGAGCCAGATCGACGCTCTCGTGGTCGCTGACCTCCACGGCAGTCAGCTAGACGAGTTGCTCACCCGCGGAGCGGTCGCCGTGCTCAAGGTAAGCGACCGGGATCTGATCGAAGACGGGATCATCGCCGACTGGTCGGAGGCTTCGGCTTATCAAGCGCTCGCGCACTTCTCGGACCAGACGATCGAATGGTTGGTCGTGTCCAGGGAAGAGCAGGGTGCGTTGATGTCCGCCGATGGGTCCTTCTACCGGAGCCAGCCTCCCAGACTGGAGGTGGTGGACGAGATCGGAGCAGGCGATTCGATGACTGCGGCGCTGGTGATGGCCAGGTTGAAGCATCTGCGGCCCGAGGCTGCGCTTCGGCTCGCCTGCGCCGCCGGCACCGCCAACGTCACACGGCATGGCTTGGCCAGCGCCCCCGCCGAGCTCATCGAAGAGCTGACGGGCGAGATCGGGGTTGAGCGGGTGGGGTCGAGGTGAGTGCCCGTTTCGACGGCGACGGCAGCCACGGGGACGGTCCAAGGATGGTGGGCGAGCCCACGGTGTGGGACCGTGTCGTGGTCGACGAGCGGCTACATGCTGCTCCGCTCGAGCCTCGCCTACTCGTCACCAACGATGATGGCATCGACGCTCCCGGCCTGGGAGGACTCGCCGCTCGGCTCGCCGAGGACTTCGAGGTCCTGGTGGTGGCGCCGAGCTCGGACATGAGCGGTACTGGAACGGCTCTGGGCCGTCTCGACTCTCATGCCGGCGTGGAGTTGAGAAGGGTTGACATGGACGGTGTTCGGGATGCTTTCACCATCGATGGTCCTCCCGGGTTGGCGGTGGTCTCCGCCGGGCTCGGCGCGTTCGGACCCAAGCCGGATCTAGTCGTGTCGGGGGTCAATGCGGGCATGAACACAGGGCATTCAGTGATCCACTCGGGAACGGTGGGTGCAGCGCTCACCGCCCGAACGCTGGGGATCCACGGCCTCGCCGTGAGTCTGGCCTCCTCCGACACCTGGCACTGGGAGACCGCGATCACAGTGGCCAGATCGTCAGCGGACTGGGTTCTCAGCCACGTCGGCCCCCGTATCGTCCTCAACCTGAATGTCCCCGGCCTCCCTCTGTCGCAGATAAAGGGGATTCGATGGGCCGATCTCGACGAGTTCGGCTATCTCAGGGTGGCAACCGCCGACATCCCCGGAGAGCGGATCGAGTTCGAGCTAGCCGGATCGACTGCGGGGCTCGATCCGGCCAGCGACACTGCCCTCTGTCTCGACGGCTACGCCACCGTGACCCTCCTCTCCCCGGTGCAACCCCTCCCCTTCCCGCCAGCCGACCCCACCGAGATCTGGCACCCGGAGTCGATGCAGACGAGTTGAAAGGAGAGCCCTGACTCAAGGCCCTTTCGCACTCGGCGACAATCGATGTCTGGAGACAGGAGAATCACACCGACAATCGACGGCATCGTCGTACTGGCCTCCTCCTTGGCGCACTAGGACATCAGTGATCACGGTTTGTGGTGCAGCCTCACTGCTGCGGGCTTTGCCACGGGCGGGCCTTTCAGCCCTGATTCGTGGTTAGTCGACGAGGAATGTGATCTTCACGTCGACCTGATACTCGGCAACCTTCCCGTCCTCGATTCGAACCTTCTGGTCCTGGATCCAAGCCTCACGGATCGCGTGGACGGATTCACCGGCCTTGTTCACCGCCTGTTGTACCGCGTCCTCAAAGGATTCGGTTGACCGGGCTGTGAGCTCGATCACCTTCGCAACCGACATGCGTACCTCCATTCGATGGTCCTGCCACGACCATGCCCCGGAAATCGCCGGACAGCCAGGGGCGAAAGACCCACATGGCTGGAAGTCTCTTGTGTATCGAGTCAACCCGGTGGCGGCTCGTCAGTCTCTTCGGTGTCATTGCCGAAATGATCGGAAGGGTGGGGCGAGGCGGTCATGTGATCGGATCGAAATACACCGGCTGGGGGTCTTTGTCCTCTACCCGAGCCGGACGTCTTTAGACAGAATGACACTGGAGGTGTATCTGATGTTCACCGACCGGATGGAAGCTGGTCGACAGTTTGCTCAGCACTTGGAAGCATTGAGCATTTGAAGCATCTCGAACCGGGCATCCACGAGGTGATGTTATGAGCAAGGAAGCATCGGGACGTGACCCGTTTCTGGAACACGCCGAGGAGGAGGCGGAGGGGACTGAGCTTGTGGAGCCACTCCATCATGGCGCCTCCCTGGAACAGGTACGTGAGGAGGCGCAAGGTGTCGAAGTGTTCGAGGATCCCGACGCCACCCTGCTGGCGTCCGCCCTCAAGGAAGGCTCTCCGGGCCATGAGACCCTGACGGCTGACGCAGTGGGTCTGGGAAGAGAAGACGACGAGGATCGGGACGACCAGGAAGAGGAGAGCTGGTAGCCGCTCCAAGCGGTCTTATGGCCCTACCCGACATCGGAGTTTTATCAGACAATCGAAACGATGGAGCCCGGCTGGGACGGGTCACCAGCCCACCGAACAGGGACAAGGCCCGAGATAGGAGGTGACAGTTATGAAGCTGGAGCTGTGGAGACCGCTCATCGACCTGGAGAAGGAACGGGAGTCCATGTTCCGTTTCCCTCGCTTCGTGAGCGAGGGATTCGAGTTCCCTTTCCGGCCGTCGATGGACGTCACTCGTACAGATGGAGAGCTGATCGTCACGGCTGAACTGCCTGGGATGGACCCGGACAAGGATGTCGAGATCACAGTGGACGAGGACTATCTCACCATCAAAGGGGAGAAGTCCGAAGAGAAGGAGGTCTCCGAGGAAGACCGCTATATGCACGAGAGGAAGTATGGGAAGTTCGTGAGGCGAGTTCCCGTCCCCGAGGGTGTGAGCGCCGACAAGATCACGGCCAACTACACCAAAGGCATTCTCACCGTGAAAGTGACACTTCCCGAAGAGACCAAGCCGGCCGAGCCTGAGAAGATCAAGGTGAAGGTCGAAGCGGGCTGATCCCTCCCCATTACATTGAGGAGCGAGCCGCATCTTGGCGGCTCGCTCCTCTCATCCGATGAACACGCGACCCCCTCGTTGCGAAGGATGCAGTCAAAATGCTCTGACCAGGGGACACGGTCTCCCATTCCGGGGTTGTGGAGCGTCCGTGGGGCGAGCGACGTTAGACGTTGTAAGACGCCGTGAGACACAGAGAGCTCGCGCTGACACAGCTATCAACCGAACTCATCCCCAGTTCTCCCGGTAGCGAGTATCGGCGCCACCAGGAGCCGAACCTTCGTCCCGGTCTGTTGGTTACGCGGTGACCTTCGACCCGTACTTTCGCTTCGCTGCCTGCTTCGAGACACCGAGCATCGTGCCGACCTCGGACCAGCTGCGGTGAGCCTGGCGCGCCGAACGCACCGCCTCGGTGAGTTCCGCTTCGACTTTGTCACGCTGCTCCGCTCTGGCCTTGCTCATTTGGTCCACCAGCCCTCCAAGTCACGAGCTTTCATGGCATGAATGACGGCCGCCCCCTCTTCGTCGGAGACAACACCTCCAGAGGCTCGGCTGTGCGCGATGGTCCGATGAACGTCGTCACCGCGGAGCATGTCTTCGTCCGAGACATCGTGCTTGCGTGCGCTCGCCTCGATGTCCACCACATAACGATAAGCCAATTGGCGATGCTGAGTGGTGGTCCGGGTCTCGACCTCACCGCCAGCTCAAGGTCCTGCTGCTACTCGTCCCTCCGGTGCGCTGCCTGCTGGAGTATCAGCCCGAGGACCACACCGATGCCCAGAAAGACAGGAAGGAACACGAAGATGTCCGTGGCCATCCAGATAGCGAATCCCGTCAACGCGCCTACAAGCATGCCTGCTGCCAGGGCGCCAACCGAAACACCGTCTATGTTACGCCCTGACAGGACGATCTTCACATCTTCCATGTCTGTTGCCTTTCTCGTTCAACCCGCCAAGACAGAGAACCGGAGTTCCTCGCGGCTGGCCATTGGTTTCAAACGTCACAAGCCCGTGACAGCGCGCTGTACGAATGCCAGCACTCCCGCGAGCAGGAAGAGGACCACCGCGCTGATCGTCCATCCCCGGCCTGCAAGCGAGGCCACGCCGATCATCCCACCCGTTCCCGCGAAGTAGAGGACGACGAACGGGATGACAATGGACTGCGTATCACGCCAGTCGACTCGGTAGGCGTAGTCGAGGAAGAACAGAGCCACGATCCAGATGATCATCAGTCCAATCTGGATGTAGTAGAGGGTCGGACGGCCGGACTCCGGCGCCTTGATCAACAGATAGCCCAGCGGGAAGACCATGAGCAAGATCGGGATGCCGATCCAATGACCCGGACGGAGG
>DASUUP010000207.1:0-3298 GCA_036373995.1 Acidimicrobiia bacterium | reverse complement strand
GCAGGTCACCACCAGCACTCTCCCAACAAGAATGCCGCCGTCCGATGTGGCCGCCATGTCGGGGATGAGGAATCGACGACATCCACCAGCGCGTTTCGCTACGAATTACAGCCATGAGGCTTCACGAAACCAGAATTATCGACCGGCCATTGCACGACGTCTTCGCATTTACGGCCGACTTCTCCAATGCCGAGACGTGGGACCCGGGGGTCGAGAGCTCAAAGCAGATAGGCGACGGGCCGCCACAGGTCGGGACCGAGTACGACCTGGTGGTGAGTTTTGGGTCGAACCGGATTCCCATGAAGTATGTGATCACTGCGCTCGATCCCGGGTCCCGGGTAGTCCTGGAGGGGCATGGCGACACGGTGAGCGCAGTCGACGAGATCCTGTTCTCGGCGACGGAAACCGAAACGCTCGTCGACTACACCGCCGACCTCAGGTTCGAGAACTGGATCCGGTTCGTCGAGCCATTGTTGGCTCCGTTCCTCAGGCGGGTGGTAGCCAGAAGAGCCTTGGACGGGCTGGTGGAGGCCCTGGAGACGTGAGCCTCCTCTCCCTTCCCGGCTTCACGAACCTCGGATATTGGCTCCACTCCAGATCGCACGAACCGTTGGATGTGGACATGTCGGGCGAGACGGTGGTCATCACCGGAGGCACCGGCGGGCTGGGCCGAGCCGCAGCCGAGGGTCTTGCCGCACTCGGGGCCCGGGTGATCGTGGTCGGGCGGTCCGAGGCCAAGATCGAAGCGACCCGGCGGGAAATCGCGGGTGACGTGGCGGGATACGAGGCCGACCTGAGCCTTATGTCAGACATCCGTGACCTGGCGGAACGCCTACAGAGCCACGAGCCCAGAATCGACGTGTTGATCAACAACGTCGGCGTGCTGCTACCAGAGCGCGAAGTCACCGACGAGGGATTGGAGAAGACTCTCGCCACCGATCTGGCAGGTCATTTCCTGCTCACCAACTTGCTCATCCCGCGTCTGGTCGAGTCGCCGCCAGCGCGAATCGTCAATGTGACCTCGGGCGGGATGTACTCGGAGCGCATCCGCCCGGTCGACATGCAGTTCGAGAGACGTGAGTACCAGGGTTCGGCCGCCTACGCCCACGCCAAGAGGGGTCAGGTGATTCTCACCGAGATGTGGGCACAGCGTCTCCGGGGAACCGGGGTCACCGTCCATGCCATGCACCCTGGTTGGGCGAAGACCGCAGGCGTGGAGCAATCCTTGCCGACGTTCAACACCATCATGAAGCCGTTCCTGCGCACGCCCGAGCAGGGCGCGGACACCATGGTCTGGCTCGCCGCATCTGCGGAGGCGGCCGAGACCTCGGGTGAGTTGTGGTTCGATCGCAATCCCGTCGAAAAACACTTCGTCGACAGGACCCGGGAGTCGGCCGAGGATCGTCAGGCGATGTGGGACGCTCTAGTGGAGCTGACCGGGTCGGACATGCCCGACGTGGGCAAGGCGGGACGCTGATGGGCTCGGTGATAGCCGGCACCGGCATCTCCGTCCCGGACAACGTCGTCACCAACCACGACCTGGCTCGAATCATGGACACCACCGACGACTGGATCACCACCAGGACCGGAGTCAAGGAACGCCGGTTCGTCGAGCCCGGAGTCGGAGCCTCCGACCTCGCCATCGAGGCCTTGACCCATGCACTGGCTGACTCTGGCCTCCAGCCGGATTCGGTCGACGCAGTCGTGACCGCCACGATGACCCCCGACTACCTCGCCCCGGGAATCGCTGGGCTCGTCCAGGCCGGCGCCGGTCTCGGCAGCGTCGCCGCCTACGACATCCGACAGCAATGCAGCGGGTTCCTCTACGGGATCGACCTCGCCGACGCGCTGATCGCCAGCGATCGGGCCGATACGGTGGCTGTGGTTGGTGCCGAGGTCCACGCCGGGTTCCTTCCCTGGAGCGAAGACACCTGGCGCGTCGTTCTCGACGGCTCCGGATCGATCTCCGAGGAAGACTTCGCGCGGAACACGACCTACAGGGCGTGGAGCGTCCTCTTTGGCGATGGGGCCGGGGCGATGATCCTGAGACGGGGGTCAGTACCCGAAGACGGGCTCCTCGGGACGTCACTCCACACCGACGGGGAGTCGTTCCATCTGATCTGGGTGCCTGGAGTGGGCTTCAAGTCCCGCCCCTATGTCTCCGCACAGGACCTGGACGACGACAGGCATCTTCCCCAAATGGACGGTGCTGGATTGTTCCGAAGCGCAGTGCGATTGATGCCTGAAGCAGCTCGATCGGTGCTCGACAAGACAGGGCTCACACTGGACGATGTCGACATCGTGGTCGCCCACCAGGCAAACGATCGGATAGTCGAGGGAGTGCGCAAGCAGTTCGGCATGGGTCCTGAGAAGGTCCCCTCGAACATCGCGGCCTACGGCAACACGACGGCGGGGACGCTGCCCATCCTGTATCACGAGCTCAGGAGCTCCGGCCGGGTCGGGCCAGGGACCGTCGTCTGCTTCGCTGCTTTTGGAGCGGGAGCCCACTATGGCGCCGCCCTCTATCGGGAGCCTCGAGCCGCCTCGTAGGCCCCTGTTTGGCGCGCTCTCCTCTAGTGGTGTGATCGAGATGGACGTGGCGAATCAGAGGTCATGGGGAATCCTTCGAGCAGACCCATTCGTCGATTTCCTTCCACAGCCGGTAGAGCCAAGCAACCCGCTCCCCCCTCTCCTGCGGGATCTCAGTGCGTGTCACCCGCCACAGCCGGACCGAGATCGAGGAGCCGACCAAGCCCCCCTCCCAAATCTCCCGCACCGTCGCCAAACCCTCGAGACCGTGGTGAGCCAGCACGACCACATCGGAGTCGGTGACATCCAGAATGGCGAGTGTGCCGCCCGGCCGGGGTGGCAACACCCTGCGAAGACCGGCGATCACCTCGCCGGGAGCATCCTGGTCAGGCAGTCGCTGGGCGCGCCTCAGCTTCGACTCGGTGAATCTGGTTCCCTCTGGATAGATGAGAATGCCGTCCTCGGGACCGAGGGCCCGGGCCAGCTCACGGATCGCATTCCGCACCGATGCATCGCCCGAGGTGCGGTCGATGAAGACGTTGGGAAGACGGTTGCCGGCGAGATCGAGAGCAGGATCGACCAGGAGCTCGTTCTTCAGGACATAACGCAGCTTCAGACCGGCTCTCCTGGTGATGATGGTGGCCGGGAGCAGGGAGTCGACCATCGAGGCGTGCCTCGACAGCACCACGACCGGTCCGGGAAGCAGAGAGTCTTCCCCCTCGACTGAGATGTCGAGTGCAAAGAGGGTCGCCAGAGCGCGCAGGTTCCA
>DASUUP010000206.1:0-2821 GCA_036373995.1 Acidimicrobiia bacterium | reverse complement strand
GCTTGGTGCCCAAGGCACCAAGGTGAAGACCTCCGAGCAACTGACGGAGGCCGACGGCCTCATCATCCCCGGTGGAGAGTCCACCACGATCGGGAAGCTGGCGGTCCGATTCGGGCTTCTCGAACCACTTCGAGCGGCGATCGACACCGGTATGCCCGTCTATGGAACGTGCGCCGGGATGATCCTGCTCGCCGGAGCGGTGACTGAAGGCGACCAACCCCTCATTGGCGCGCTCGATGTCGTCGTGAAGCGGAATGCGTTCGGTCGCCAGAACGAGTCGTTCGAGGCCGATCTCGACGTCTCCGAGCTCGACGAGCCCTTCCATGCGGTCTTCATCAGAGCGCCTTGGATCGAGAAAGTCGGCTCTGAGGTCGAGGTCCTCTCGACAGTCGACGACTATCCCGTGATGGTGCGTCAGGACAACATCCTGGCGACATCGTTTCACCCCGAGCTGACCGGTGACGGGCGGATCCATCAGATGTTCCTCGACTCGATCTGAGGTTTGGTATGGCTGGACATTCGAAATGGGCGAACATCAAGCACCGCAAGGGCCGTCAGGACGCCAAACGGGGCAAGCTCTTCGCCAAGCTCGCCAAGGCCATCGAGATTGCGGCCCGCGAGGGAGGAGGGAACGTCGACTTCAACCCTTCCCTGGCGACGGCGGTCGACAAGGCCAAGTCCAACGACATGCCCAACGACAACATCGAACGGGCGATCAAGAGGGGGACAGGCGAGGTCGAAGGAGCCACCTATGAGGAGATGTACTACGAGGGCTACGGGCCCGGGGGAGTGGCTCTCTACGTCCATATCCTCACCGACAACCGCAACCGGGCCGCTTCGGATGTCCGATCGACGTTCACCAGATACAACAGCAGCCTGGGTGAGCCGGGGTCCGTCGGCTATCTATTCAGCCAGAAGGGCATGATCCTGGCCAAGGGAAATGAGGACGACGTCATGTTGACCGCTCTCGAGGCAGGCGCCGAAGACGTGCGAGACGCAGGGGACGGGATGTTCGAAGTGGTCACCGAGGCTTCCGACCTCCATCAAGTCAAGCAAGCCTTGTCGTCGGCCGGGCTCCACATCGAGAATGCCGACGTCACACAGTTGCCCTCGAGTCTGGTGCCCGTCGCGGAGGGCGAGGCCAAGAAGCTCCTGCGTCTCATCGATGCACTCGATGATCTCGATGACGTCCAGGACGTCTACTCCAACTACGACATCGACGACACCGTCATGGAGACGGTCCTCGCGGAGGCTTGATGGAGGGCCAGGGTGACATGGGTCTGGACGAGTTGAATCGTCGCCTGGCCGAAATCGATGCGTCACTCGATGGAGATTTCAAGGAGCCTTCCACTCAGCACTACGAACTACTTCTAGAACGCGACCGGCTTCGTCGTCTCGCAGCCCGCTACAGGTCGTTGCGAGGCGGCTCGAGAGACACCCAGGCTCTGGAGGCGGAGTTGGGAGAGCTGATCCGTCGGCGCAAGGCAGAGGTCTCTTCCCGCACTGGTTATGTGATGGCCAAAGGTGGCAACAACCATGGACCTGCTCCGGGGGCGTGGGTCAAACTGGCGGCCCAGAGTTGGGCCGCGAGCGACGTCAGCCGGCTCAACACTCGAATCGGGCAGATCGAGTCCGAATTGGAGCGGAGACGGGCCTCAGAGGGCCCGGCCTGAGATCCCATGGCCGAGTGGGTCTACCTCATCCATCCGCCCCGACCCAACTTCGCCGAGACGATGACGGCGGAGGAGTCGGCGGTTTGGGACGAGCATTTCGAGCGCTACTTGCATCTTCTCGAAGAGGGCACCCTGATCTTGGCCGGGCCGACGCTCGGGTGGTGAACACGGGAATCTTCATCTTCGAGGCACCGGACGAGAGCGCGGCACGCAAGATCATGGAGGATGACCCGGTGATCCTCGGCGGGTTCGCTGAAGGCGAGCTACACCCGTTTCGCGTCTCCATCATGAGGGGCCGCGATTGAAGCTGCCATGACACAGGAGGGTCACATGGCCCGTCCGGTAATCGTCACCACGTTCGTCCCGGCCCCGCCCGACGAAGTATTTGCTTTCGTCGCCGACACCAGGAACGATCCGGTGTGGTGCGCCAACGTGACCGACGTCACGCAGGTGGCAGGCGATGGCGTCTCGGTCGGCGCGCGCTTTCGCTTCCATCAAGCCGTGAAGACCGGTGGTCGGACAATCGATTCCGACGTCGATGTGGAAGTCGTCGGCCTCTCCGACCGGTCGATCGAGTGGCGTGTGGAGGACCGCTTCCAGATCCGGGAAATCACGCTTTCTGTGGAGCCGCGGGCTGAGGGCTCAACGGTGCGTCAGCAAACCTTGGCTGCCTTCAAGCGCGACCCGGGTCTGGCTCGCTGGCTGTACCCGTTTCTCGCCCGGAGAACGTTCCGCGATCAATTCTCTCGTTTGGCTGAACACTTCACTTCCACCGACTGACATGTGAAGGACGCCATACGGGTCGACGTGTGATGTGGCTGCCAGCTTCGGAGCCTCAATGGGTGAAAGCCAGGAGTCGGAGGGACGGATCGAACCGTCGGAATCGAGGCTTACCGGGAGCCCGACGCCCCCAAACGGGATCTCTTAGGGGATGTCAGCACGCTGAGAGAGGATCCAATCGACTCCTGCGCGAATGACGTTGGCGAGGTCCTCGGGTGGTAGATGCCCGAGACCCTCACGAACATCCAGGAACAGGAACACCATCGGCTTGCAGTTCTCCTGCAATGGCGGTGCACCTCGAGTAGGCACCGTCCTCGGCCCGGCCCGGTGAGCGGGCGACCATGACGGACGAGATGGAGTGTCGGCAT
>DASUUP010000205.1:0-3081 GCA_036373995.1 Acidimicrobiia bacterium | reverse complement strand
GATCGAGTGCCTGCATAGCGACCTTTGAACTGCCGTTCAGGCAAGCGGGGGGTCATTGTGGCATGATCCGGTAGTGAGTCCACGTCCGAGATTGACCGAGAGCCGGAGACACGACATCCTCCGCGCCACGGTCACTGCCATCGCCGACCGCGGTTTGTGCGATACCCGGATCGTCGACGTCGCCGACATCGTCGGGGTGAGCCCGGCTCTCGTCCTCTACTACTTTCCGACCAAGGCAACACTGCTCAGCGAGGCCCTCGTCTACCTGGACAGAATCTTCTACGAGGGTGTCGCCGCGAAACTCGATGAGGCATCGAGTGCCGAGGATCGACTGGTCATCCTGATCGAAGAGAGTTGCCCACAGCCTGCAAAACCTGGGGAATTGCCTGACAGTTGGATCCTGTGGCCTGCCATGTGGGAGATGGCGCGTCTCGATCCTGCCCTGGCCGCGGCTCGGGCGCGGCTCGACGAGGCCTGGCGCGCCCAGATAGTGGCCATCGTCGAGGACGGGATCTCCAGCGGGGAGTTCGCGTCTGTAGACGTGAAAGACTTCTCGATTCAGCTTGCTGCGATGCTCGACGGCCTCGCCGTAGAAGCGATGCTCGGAGATCCAACCGTGGACGCGGCGCGGATGAGCGAGTTGGCGCGCTCGTTCGCTCGGTCGGTCCTCAAGGTGTCGGTTTAGCCGACGTCATCCCTGAACGGCCGTTTAGGATTCGGCTCGCCTGGCATCGAAAGAGGAGTAACGATGGCCTATCACCCGAGGGAGACCTGGAACCCGGCGAGACGCCTCCTACGAACTAGGAGACATCCCGTGGTGTGGGATCGTCGGGGAGGGTGACGATCACGACCAGCACCTCCTCGGTGCCGGTCACTCGGGTTATGTGACCTATCCCGGTTGTGTCGTCGACGAGCAGGATCGTCCCCGGTCGAAGTGCCCGAACCGTGCCATCGCTCGCCTCGATTTCACCTTCACCAGCGAGGTACACGGCGAGTTCTCGGACCGGAGCAGGATGCCAGTCCGCATGCCATCCACGCGGAACACGAGCGATGAAATAGCCCGACGCGGGCGATTGTGCGGTGAGGTGCATAGGGGTTGCGGGTGGCAAGAAGTCCGATTCCTCGAAAGCGAGGTCCACGTCCTCCAGATGGGACTCACCGTCCGCACTGGCCCAGATCCGCATAGTCGACGCCATCTAAATCCGAAACTACTCGCCACACACGTGCCGGTCTTGGGCACAGGTCGGCTACTGAGCAGGTCTGCGGCATGGTCCAATGTCCATGAGAACTCGTGGTGTTGGTCGTTGGTACCGACATACATGAAGTTTTCGAATGTTTCGGGGGAGAGCATGACAGGGTGATGTTGCCGCGTAGGTTGCCGCGTGCCCCGTAGACCGCCAAGAAATGGGTGGGGCTCGGGTGGGACCTGTCGGCCTTCGTGCCGGTAGGTGCGCCTCGCTGCACGGCTCTTGCCGACGGCGTACGGTCGGGCTCATGTCTGACTCTGTCTTGTTCGTGGGTACGTACGACATCCCGGCTGGAAGCGTGGGCGCCTTCTATGGCCAGGTAGCCGCAATGAACGACGTGGTCCGTGAACTGGAGCCAAGGATTGTGTTCATCGGCCACTACGTGAACGAGAATGAGAGTGAGGGAACCTCGATCCACCTTCACCCGGATGCGGAGTCATTCGACTTCCACATGGCGACGGCTACGAAGGCGATCAGCGCCGGCACTCAGACCGTGAAGGTCAAGAGGATCGAGTTCTACGGCAAGCCGTCCGATTCGGTCGTCAGTCGACTCTCGGGTGCATTCGACGTGCGTGTGAAGACGTGGGCTGATGGGTTGAGCCGAATCGACTGGCCGTAACCAGCGACGCACACCTGCCCCGATGTCATCCTACCGGGACGTTCTTGATCTCCCGCTGGTCTTGGGCCGGCAACCCTCATCAGGGAGCCGGACCAGACGGGGAATCCACCTCACAGAAGACCCTCAGATAGCCGAGAACCAGGATCATCGACGAGTCCGCCGACCCGCCAAGGCTCACGTGCATATCTACTGATCTGCGCTGGTTGGAGAAGGGCTTCGCTGTACATCGTTGGTCGGGCAATCCGCGTAGGTTCCGAGGAGGAAGTGCCGAGGAGGTCGAGATGACGGATCATGATCGGGGCCAGTTGGACACGAGTGGGGCTGAGATCTATGAGTCCTTGTTCGTACCGTCACTTTTTGGGAGATTTGCCGACCCGATTGCGGATGCTGCGGACCTTTCTCCGACCGATTCAGTGGTCGATGTTGCGTGTGGGACCGGCGCCCTGACCCGAGCTGTACGAGCCAGGACCACGGGTCGTGTAGTTGGAGTTGATATCAACCCAGCGATGATCGCGGTTGCAGGCCGACTTGGCGACGACATCGAATACGTGCAGGGTGATGCCGCCAACTTGGATTTCGATGACGGCGCCTTTGAGGTGGGCGTCTCTCAATTCGGTCTGATGTTCTTGGATGACCCGTCGCTGGGTATCAGGGAGATGGGGAGAGCGGCGAGTCGTGGACTGGTGGCGGTGTGGGATTCGATAGAGCGTTCCGATGGCTATCTGAGCATGCAGGAACTGTTCCGGTCCGAGCTCGGGAACGAAGCCGCTTCCTCTCTTGACGCACCGTTTGCCATGGGCAGTGACGGAGTTCTCGAATCATTGTTCGATGCCGCCGACGTCAAGGATGTCGAGTTCAAATCGATCGGGGGGACGGGCAGATTTGATTCGATCAGCCAATGGGTAACCACCGAGGTCAGGGGTTGGACTCTTGGAGATTCCGTCTCCGACGTCCAACTCGCCCAATTGACTGACAAAGCAGAAGACCATCTCGCCCGATTCATGACCGATGATGGAGTCGTATTTGGAATGACCGCCAAGGTCGCTACCTGGAAGAGCTAGCCGCCCGGACGCGGGCGCATCCGGACGGTGCCGGATATGGGCGGCTGGCGGTCCTGGATTGGTGCGCTTCTAGGGGCGGGTGCCGGGAGATCGCGCTGACAGATGTTCGTGGCTGTCGCCTTGGTGGCTCCCCTCGACCTGGCGCCCTGCTGGT
>DASUUP010000204.1:0-5747 GCA_036373995.1 Acidimicrobiia bacterium | reverse complement strand
TCGCGCGGGTCGCCGAGCACGTGCGCGTCGACGGCGGCGTCGAAGCGGCGGCGGAACTCATCGACGACCGAGCTCTCGATGAGCAACCGCGTGCCCGCGAGGCAGACCTGGCCGGAGTCGTCGTACTGGCCGGCTGCTTTCTTCGCCGCGGCATCCAGATCGGAGTCGGCGAAAACCAACAGCGGGCCCTTGCCGCCCAACTCCGCTGTGAATGGCACCAGGTTTCGTGCCGCAGCTACACCGATGTGGCGTCCTGTCTCGGGAGAGCCAGTGAAGGAGATGCGCCGCACCCGGCGGTCGGCAACCAGGGCCGCGCCCACCTCTTCGCCAATGCCCTGGACGATGTTGAGGACACCGGGCGGGAGACCGGCTTCGGACGACAGGTCCGCCAGAAGTGACGCCGACAGAGGGGCCCACTCCGCGGGCTTGAGGATGACAGTGTTCCCGGCGGCCAGAGCCGGGGCGATCTTCCACGTCGAGAGCAGCCATGGCGCGTTCCACGGAGTGATGATCACCGCCGGTCCAGCCGGCATCCGCTGCACGCGGTTGTCCGTGCCTTTCGAGGACCATCGGCGTCCCTCGTAGCCGGCAGCCAGATCGGCGTAGTTGCGGAAATTCTCGGCTCCGCGGTGGATCACCCTCGCTTGCAGGCTCTCCAGGAGCATCGCCATGTCGACGCACTCGATCGTGGCCAGGTCGTCGATGTTGTCGTCGATCACGTCGGCGAGACGGTGCAACCGGTCGGCTCGCGCCGCCGGGGTCATCGCAGACCATGATGGGAAGGCGTCGACCGCCGCCGTCACTGCCTTGTCGGCGGTCAGGGCGTCGCCGCGAGCAACATCGGCGAGCTTCCAGTCCCAGTCGAGCGGTGATCGCACGTCGAAGGTGGCTTGGGACGGGACTCGCTTCCCGCCAATGAAATGGTCGGGCGAAACGGCTACTTCGGATATCTCGGCTCTGGCTGAGGGCATTGTCTGGTTCGCAGGAGGGTCGTTTCGTGGCAAGGATAAGCTGCGTCAACGAACTTTCTCGGAGGAGGTACACCATGGGCGAGGTAGTCGGTGTGGGTCTCATCAGCCATGCCCCCACCATCATGTTCGACGAGGCGACGCGGCGCGAGCTCAACGAAGGCAAGGAGATAAGCCTCGTCCCCGGATTGGTGCGTCTCCGCAACGAGGTCTTCGACCGACTCAGACCGGACACCATCGTGATCATCGACTCCCACTGGGAAACCACCGTCGAACACGTCCTGTCCGCCCACTCCCGGCGTCAGGGTCATATGACCTCCTCCGAGCTCCCTCGGGGGATGGCGGCCATTCCCTACGACTATCCCGGTGATCCGGAGCTGGCCAAGCTGGCGGCGAAGCTCGGTGAGGAGCTCGGAACCCCGACCCATGCTTCCGAAGACGACTACCTCCCCGTGTACTACGCCACCGTGAACCTGGTCCACTATCTGCACGACGGAGAGCGTGTCGTCTCGGTCTCTGTGGTCCAGACGGGCGAGACCGAGGACTTCCTCACGATGGGTAAGGCGATCGGCGAGGCGGTCAGCCAACTCGATCGTCGCGCGGTGGTTCTCGCCTCCGGGGGCATGAGCCACACCTTCTGGCGGCTCAAGGAGCTGTCCAAGCACGAGGCATCCGACCCGATCCACATCGTGACCCCCGAGGCCCGGGCGGCGGACGAGGAGCGTCTCCGCTGGATGGAGTCGGGCGACCATCGCCGCATCGTGGAGATGATGGACGACTACATGCCGCACAACCCCGAGGGCGACTTCGGGCACTATCTGATGATGCTCGGCGCAGTCGGAGGTGCCGACTGCACCGCGCCGGGTGAGCTGTTCAGCGATTACGAGAACGCCACCGGAACGGGTCAGGTCCACGTCTGGTTCGAGCGACCGGAAGGTGGCTGGACGGTCTGAGTGTCGCTGCCGCGGCAAGCCGGCGGCATCGTGGCACAATCGCCCCGTGGTTGCACTGAGAGACCTGCCCCAGCTCGGCGATGACCTCGATCGGCTGGCAGGTGCCCTCGAGGCTCTGTCAGTCCCGCCTCATCCGGCTCACGCGTCGCTGGACGCCGAGCGCCGGCGTCTCGCCCGTACGATCCGCGACTACCTGATCCCCAGGGTGGAAGACCCGGAGGCTCCTCTCATGGTGGTCTTCGCCGGGCCGACCGGGTCGGGAAAGTCGACGCTGATCAACTCGTTGACCGGTCTCGAGTTGTCCATCGCCGGCCCAATTCGCCCCACCACCGAGTCTCCTCTCGTTCTCACCGGCGAACGTTGGAGCGCCGAGCTCGAGACCGTTGCAGGCGTGGCCTGCGACGTCGTGGAGGGTGGTGCGGCGATCCTGGAATCGATGATCCTGGTCGACACACCGGACATCGACTCCACATCAACCGACCATCGCGAGACGGCAGAGACCCTCATAGACAACGCCGATGTCGTCGTGTTCGTCACATCCGCGTTGCGATATGCCGATGCAGTCCCGTGGCAGGTCCTGCGTCGCGCCGAGTCGCGGGGGACCGATGTGATCCACGTCCTGAACAGGGTGGGTTCGGAGACCAGAGGAGCCGTTGTCGACTTCAGGTCCCGACTCTTCGACGCCGGTCTCGACGACGAGGTGGTGACGGTCCCCGAGCACCGGATAGCTCCCGGTGCCCAGCGTGTTCCTTCGGTTGCCGTGCGATCGCTGCGGCGCAAGCTCGCCATGCTCGGGGGCGACCGAGCAGCGACGGCGGACCGTGCCTTCGATCGTGTCCTGATGGCCACGCTGCGTCAGGTTGGCCGACTCGAGGGTGACATGACGGAGGTTGCCGACGCTCTGGCGTCGTTCGAAGCGCAGCTGACGTTGGATCTCACGAGTCGGGCCGCTGCGCTCGATCTGTCCGGGGTTGGCGGAAGACTTCTCTCGGCGCCGACTGGTGACATGACCCGGGAAGCCCGGCGCTGGCGGCGTGCGGAGCGCCGCGGCGGCCTCACCAGCGCCGAAGTCGACGACGTCGTCGGTGCCATCGAGACGCTGGCAATTCGGGACCTGCGCCATTGGCTGGCGGGCCGTCCCACCGATGCCCCCAACAGGCCCGAACCGCGCCTTGTGCTCCCCGTCATCGTGCCGGTCATCAGGCTGGCCATGGAGGGTTGGATCGACTACGTGAGCCGCATCGCCAGAGACGAAGGAGGCCGCCGCCCCGGCCTGGCGGAAGTGGTCCTGGTCGTGTCGGCGACCGACTCGGAGAAGTCGGGTGTGGCTCATGCCTTTTTCGGCGAACGGGCCCATGATGTCGTGGGCCGGGCCCGGCGCGAGCTGATCGGTCGTCTCGAGGTCGTCTACGAACAGGTTGGGGCCCTGGTGACCGAGCTGATCGAGACGCGAGACGGCGAACCCGATCTGTCCGGGCTGAGGGCCGCGCTCGGGGCTGTGACATCGGCACTCGCCCCCGTCGATGCGTGATCGTCTGGTAGAAGCCGTCGAAAAGGCGGAGCTGGCCGTGGGTTCGTCTTCGGGGGTCGTCGCCGAGGAGCTGCTCGAGCCTGTCATCCATCTCCTGAGAACGATCCGCGTGCGCATGTCATATCCGGAAGACATCCTCGTGGTCGCACTGGCCGGGGGGACGGGCTCGGGGAAGTCCTCGCTGTTCAATGCATTGATCGGCGAGGAGGTAGTCGACGTGGGTGGCATCCGGCCCACGACGAGTCACCCGGCGGCATCAGTGCCGAGAGACGCCGGCTCCGGTTTCGATGGGTTTCTGGACCACATCGGGGTCCACGAGCGTCACGGTCACGATGGCCCCTCCTTCTGCATCATCGATCTCCCCGACACCGACAGCGTGGAGGTGGATCACCGTCACCGCGTCGACCAGTTGCTTCCCCTCGTGGATGCTGTGGTGTGGGTCACGGACCCCGAGAAGTACCGGGATGCCCGGCTCCACCACGACTACCTGGAGCCACTATCCGGCCAGGCCGCTCGATTCATCGTGGTGCTGAACCAGATGGATCGTCTCGACTCGGGCGAGCTCGACAGGGTCTTGAACGATCTCGGTTCCGCCCTCGAGGCCGACGGGATACACAGTGAGGTGCTGCTGCCCGTCGCGGCATCACCACCCGCCGGGCCGGCGATCGGTTTGGACGCGCTCGTCGACCGCCTGGAGTCGATGCAGTCGGGGCGTGATGTCGTGGCGGAGAAACTGTTGGCCGATCTGGCCGCCGTGATGCGCTCTCTCGCCGCCGGCGCCGGTGAGGCAGTGGACTTCGACGCGAGGGCGAGGCCTGCGGTCGCGGACGCTGCCGAGAGACTTCGGGATGGCGACCCCGATGGCGCAGCCTCGAAGCTGACGGCACTCTTCGACCAGGTGGCCGACGAGGTCGGAGGCTCTGCCGGGCAGAGGATTGCCCGGCTCGCCGCCGACGTGGCGTCGCATGTGGAGCGAATCGACTCCGAGATGAGGCCCCACGCGAAGCCGCGACGATGGTTCCGTCGTCTTCGGTCCCAGCCGCTCGACACTGCTGTCGCAGAGGCGAAACTGAACGAAACGGTCGTGCGCCCGGTTCGAGCCGTTTTCGCCAAACGGGCGGTCGCTTTGGCCTCGATCGCCGATCTTGCAGTGGAGATCGAGAGTTTGAGTAGAGACCTGTCTCGTTAACCTCACCGGTCGATGTCATTCCTCGCACAAGAGCTGGAAGAGCTCTCCGCCGGCAACCCGCTCATCTCGTCGACGCTGATCATCGCAGTCTTCGCCCTCATCTACTGGGCAGCGACGATCGCCGGCTCCAAGTACGTGAACCGCATGCATCGCAAGGGTCACGAGTCCGGGGCCAGGGCCGACACCCTCTGGCTCGTCTTGCGACGGGTGATCCTCCTGGTCATCGCCTTTCTGGCGATTCTGTTCGTCTTCCTCGTCTGGGGCTGGAGCATTACGCCATTCCTGGGCGTGGGGACGGTGCTGGCGGCCGCCATCGGCTTCGGTGCCCAGGATGTGGTCAAAGACTTTCTCTCCGGTTTCTTCGTTCTCATGGAGGACCAGTTCCATGTGGGTGACGTGATCACGGTCGCCGGGGTGAACGGCACGGTCACCACTGGCACCGTCGAGGACATCCAGCTGAGAGTGACGGTGCTCCGCGACCTCGAGGGCAACGCTCACTACATACCAAACGGTCAGATCGCCGTAGTCTCCAACTTCACGTCGAAATACGCGCAACCGGTGCTCGACATTGGCGTCGCCTACGAGACCGACCTCGACCACGCCCTCGAGGTGATGCGCGACGAGCTGGAGAACCTGGCGGCCGACCCCGCTTACAGGGACCTGATCAATGGGGACCCGGAAATCCTCGGGGTCAACGAGCTGGGTGACTCCTCGGTGGTCCTGCGCGGCCGACTCACGACCGTCGCCGAGGAACGCTGGACGATTCGTCGCGAGGCGCTGCGCCGGATCAAGAAGCGGTTCGACGCCGAAGGCATCACCATTCCCTTCCCGCAGATCACCATCAACCAGAAGATCGTCGACAAAGAGGGCGACTGAGCCCTTGCAGCGGGCTCGGGGCCGATTCGATCGACTAGGCGCCGGAGATCACTCTCAGGCTGTCCGGCTCCCAGCTGAGTTTTGCTCCGTCGACGAGGCCCATACTCTCACCATCCGCCTGGGCCGCCACAGCTGGATCGGCACTCAACTCGAAGGTCTTCAGGTCGGGCCACACCTGAAATTCGGCGATGTCGTCGAGGTTTCGATGAGTCAGGGCATCGAAGAAGATC
>DASUUP010000203.1:0-3067 GCA_036373995.1 Acidimicrobiia bacterium | reverse complement strand
AGTCGAGGTTCAGCATCGCAGAGATGACACGTGGCTATATCGAGGCCTACGAGCGCGTTCTTGGTTAGGAGCTCAGCTCCCGCAGGAGTTCGTCAACTGCCACAGTCATGAATCGGACTCCCTGGTCGGCAAAGCCGTATGGGACGACGAGCCACCCTTCGTGAATCATGCCCCCACAGGAGTACACGACGTTGGGGACATAGCCGTTGCGCTCGTCGGAAGCGGGCTCGAGCAGTGGCGTTTCGAGCCTTCCGATGAGCTGCGAGGGGTCGTCGAGGTCGAGTAGGAGCGCTCCAATCGAGTAGCGGCGCATCGGGCCCACGCCATGGGTGAGAACCAGCCACCCTTCGCTGGTCTCGAGGGGCGAGCCACAAGTCCCGATCTGCACCGCCTCCCATCCATGTTTCGGGGACGAGATCAACTCGGCGAAGTCCCACACACGCAGTTGGTCACTGCGCAGCAGGTGAAGGTTCTCCTGGTCGTGCCGTCCGAGTGCCGCGTACAAGCCGTCGATGCGACGTGGGAAGAGAGCCATGCCTTTGTTGCGGGCCGACGTGCCATTGAGTGTGGCGAATCTGAAAGTGAGGAAGTCGCGGGTTTCGATGAGCTGAGGCAGGATGGTGAACCCGTCATAGGCGGTGTAGGTGGCGTAGTAGGTGTTGTTTCCCCCCTCGTCGAGGAATCTGACGAATCTGGCATCCTCGATCCCGCGGCTCTCGGCTGGGCTCGAAGGGAGGAGGATCCGCTCCGTGAGGGGGACGCTCGCGTCGTAGGCCAGCTCATAGTTGGAGGACGCCAACCAGTTGGTCAGCTTCTTCGTCTCGAAGGCGGCGGCAGCCGACACGTCACCGCGATCGAGGACCTCCAGCGCCCTGCCCAACTGGCTCGAGGTGAACGTGTCGGAGAGACGTGCCATGACGCTTTCGACCAGTCCGACATCGGCCCCCAGCGCGATCAACTTGCGGCGGAATACCTGCTTCTCGTACCTGGGAGAGCGTCGCTCCCCAACGGTGAGGAACGAACCGGGTTCGTCCACAGAGACGTCGCCATTTGCGTCTATCGAGCCGGTCCTGAACTCGACCGATGAGATGTGGCCCTCGCCTATGGCGCGCAGGCTCATGATGAAACGTCCCCGGTCAACGCCATCGCTCAGGGGCACCATCGAGGGATTACAAAGTGCCGCAGACGCCGGCGTGTACTCCTGGGTGAAGAACGCGCCGAGCAGGTCCCTGCGGTTGCCATCCACCTCCCTCAAGAAAGGGATCATGCCTTCCGCGAGCCGAAAGTTCTGACTCCAAACCGCGTCCAGGTTCGAATGGCGACCGGCGAACGTTGCCCGGGTTTGGGCGAGAAGCTTCTCCACCTCCACGTCGTCGAGAGCGAGGACACGGTTGGCGATCAACTCAACACGAGTCGGGCCTCCGGCAAAGGCCGCTTCGCCGGGGAGGAATGGCCTGGCCAGGACACGCTCTGGATTCGGCCTGATCTCTAGATCGCCGCGTCTGATGTTGACCATGCCCCCCCGATGATGGTCCCTCAGCCCCCTAATTGAATGGATATCACAGCCTGGTCTCGTTGACGAGCTCAGATGAGTCGACGACATCCAAGATCATCTTCGCGAACTTCCTGGCAGTCTCATCCCAGCCAAGGCCTGGACTGAGGGCTGTGGCCAGGCGCGCCGCCTTACGGTACTCGTCGTCGTCGGTCAAATACATACGGATGGCACCTGCCATGTCTTCGACGGAGTCGTGCGCGACCGTCGTCCCGGCTCCGGAGGCGAGCATCTCGATGGCACCCGGAAAGGCCGTTGCGACCACCGGTCGCCCTGTCGACACGGCTTCGGTGAGGATGCGGCTACAGGCACGTTCAGTCGCGTCATAGGCTACGACGATCAGGTCGCTTTGCTCGATCTCCGATGCGAGCTTGGCTCTCGAGTGGAGCATCGGAACGAACTCGATCTGGTCTGCTACACCGAGCCGAACCGCTTCGGCTGAGAGGCTGGACCGGTAAGAGGAAGCCTCGCTGCGGGTCCAGAACGGATCGGCCACCCCTATCAGACGGTATCGCGGAGGCGGGTCGAGGTCGTCGAGAAGTGGCAGCGCCCGAACCACCCTCTCTGCGCCCATGCCCGGTTCCATGAAACCCCAGGTGATGATTTGTCTCCGCGGTAGCGGTCGCGGTTCCATTGCCTGCAACGAGGAGCCATGCGGAATCACCTCGATCCTGGCCGCGGGGAGTGCTGCGGCCTCCAATCGCCTTCGTCCGACCTCTGAAGGGACCACGATCACTGCGACCTTCTCCGCCAGCCTCGCCAGGGCCGAGGCATCGGCACTTCCTACGACATCGTCGACCGATAGCACCACCGGAACCGTCAGCTCGGCGATGAAACTCTCCATCAGCCCCAGCGAGATGTGGCAGTCGATCTGAATCAGGGCGACATCGCATCGGTTGGCCCGCTGTGCGGCGAACTGCGCGCTCATGTGCCATCTCGGGTTCAAGTCCATGATCACCGGATGGCCCTCGGCGGACGACTCGCCGGGCATCACGAGACGGATCACTTCGACTGGAATGCCGAAGCGACTGTTGAGGTGCTCAGCCAGAATCGAGGCGGAAGGCGCGGAGCCAGACTTGCTCGGTGGGAACCGGGTGAACATGCCCACTTTCGGGCCCACCGGGTTCCGGCCATTCGTAAGGTCGATCACTGTCACAGCAACCTGCCTTTACCCGTCTCGGCCATCTCAACCACCTCTTGAGCCCGGAATCGTGGGTATCCGTCCGTCGCGAGGGTTGATCCTCGACTCTGTCGATGGGGCCGACGGCAGTCCCTGCCTCGTCCAACCCGATCGCTGTTGGTCGAGGAGAGCCCGACGCCGGACCGGACCTTTTGGTGGTCGTCGACCATAAGGATTCGTGCACCGGGGATTGATGGGGGCGGTCGGCCAGTCTCTGACACAACAAACAGCCCCGGTCGAATCCGGTGCGTATTCACCCACGCTATCTAGAAGGGTCATCGTCGACACGGTGTCTCCTTCGCTCATCGTCCAATATTCCACGCCCTGGCGTTGGT
>DASUUP010000202.1:0-3592 GCA_036373995.1 Acidimicrobiia bacterium | reverse complement strand
GGCGCGTCAGTACGATCGTCACCCTCGATGGCCGCGCCACTGCAACCGTTGCTCTCCAGATGGCGCTCGCAGCCACTTCCCGATCTCGGCTCGACGTGGGCGGTGGGAGTGGGCGGGCGTGCGTTCGCCCTCGCCGGGCTGTTCGACAGCGTCGGCGGGACCATGCTCGTGGTGGTACCGGGTGAAGGTGACGCCGAGGAGCTGGTCGACGACCTTCGTCTGTTCATCGACGATGTCGTCCTTGCCCCGGCCTGGGAGATCCTCCCGTTCGAGCACGTCTCACCGAACACATCGACCATGGCGCGACGCTCCGAGGCGCGGCACCAGTTGGGTGGAGGCCGATCGGTGCTGGTGGTGGCGTCGGTGAGAGCCGCGATCCAGCGGATCAGCCCATCGCCTGTCGAGCCGTTCCGCATGGCCAAGGGCGAGGAGGCCGACCTCGGCGGTATCGCCGCGACGCTGGCCGATGTCGGTTACTCACGGACCGATCGCGTCGAGGCGCGTGGTGAGTTCGCGGTTAGAGGCGGGATCGTGGACATCTTCCCGGCGCAGGCCGAGACGCCCGTTCGGCTCGACTTCTGGGGCGACCAGCTCGACGAGATCCGCGAGTTCTCGGTCGCCACCCAGCGCTCCCTCGAACCCTTGTCGGAAGTGTTGGCCTATCCGGCCCGCGAGGTTCGTCCCGGAGCGTCTATGACCGATCGCGCCCGGAGCCTCCTGGTCAGTGAGCCGTGGGCGGCGTCGACCTGGGACCGCATCGCCGAGCGACAGCTCTTCGGGGGCATCGAGTCGTGGCTGCCCTGGCTGGCCGACGAGACGTCGCTCATCGACGAGATGCCCCTGACCGGGCATCTCGTGATCGTCGACCCGGTGAGAGCGCTGGACAGGTCGCGAGATCTCATCAAAGAGGAAGACGAGCTCGCCGCTGCACTTGCCCCGACCTGGGGCGAGGCGGCTCCTGATGCCGGGGACCACCCCGCACTCTTCCTCGATCTGGAGGTTTCGGTGGGGAGACGGGCCCATCTGCAGATGCCGGCAACCCCGACCGGTCCGGCCGATCCCGCGCTCGACATCACCTCCTTCGATGCGGCAGCAGGGGATCCGGAGTCCGTCGCAGCCGGAATCAACCGTCTGTTGGGCCGGGAGATCACGACGGTCGTTGCCATGGACGGGGAAGCCGCCGCCGACCGCGTGGCCCGGGTGCTGGGGGAGGAGGGTTTGGCCATGACGCGCCTCGATCAGCTGGTGAGCCCCCAGCCGGCGATCGTCCCTATCGGCATCCACAAGGGCTTCATCGCTCCGAAACTGGGCGTCGCCGTGCTCGGTGAGCAGGAGATCGCCGGTCGGCGCCGCGCCCATCGCAAGTCGGGAAGGGCACGTTCGCAAACGGGTCAGCAGTACCGCGACCTGACCGAAGGCGACTACGTGGTCCACTATCAACACGGCATCGGCCGTTTCGAGGGTCTCGTCTCCCGCACGATGGTGGGCACGGAGCGTGACTACCTGGTGGTCGCATATGCGGGCTCCGACAAGCTCTACGTGCCGGTGGAGCAGCTCGCAGCGGTGAAGCGCTACACCGGTGGCGAGGCACCTCGGGTGTCGCGCATGGGTGGGAAGGACTGGTCCGAGCAGAAAGCACGAGTTCGACGCGAGGTCGCTGCGGTCGCAGCGCAGGTTGTGGAGCTCCATCGCAAGCGTGCGCTGGCCGAGGGTCATGCATACGACCCGGACTCCCCGTGGCAGCGTGAGCTGGAGAGCTCGTTCCCCTTCGAGGAGACCCACGACCAGCAGCGTGCCATCTCCGAGGTCAAGACCGACATGGAAGCCGACAAGCCGATGGACCGGTTGGTGTTCGGCGACGTCGGCTTTGGCAAGACCGAGGTGGCGATCCGGGCTGCGTTCAAGGCGGTTCAGAGTGGCAAACAGGTGGCCGTCCTCTGTCCCACCACACTTCTGGCCCAGCAGCATCATCAGACCTTCGGCGAGCGTTTCGCTCCCTACCCGGTCCGTGTCGAAGTGCTCTCCCGCTTCCTCACGGCAAAGCAGGCGCGGCGGGTGATCGAAGGTCTGGCCACCGGCGAGGTCGACGTGGTCGTGGGAACTCACCGTCTCCTTTCAGAGGACGTCCGGTTCAAGGACTTGGGTCTCCTCGTGATCGACGAAGAGCAGCGTTTCGGCGTCGGGGCCAAGGACGCGATCAAGCGCCTGCGCGTAGGGGTCGACGTACTCACTCTCACCGCGACCCCGATCCCTCGCACCCTGGAGATGGCGCTCACCGGGATCAGGGATGTATCCCACATCCGGACACCGCCCGAGGATCGGCACCCCATCCTCACCTACGTCGGCCCGCAGGACGATCAGGCCGTGTCCGCAGCGATCCGCCGGGAGCTGCTGCGCGAGGGCCAGGTGTTCTATGTCCACAACCGGGTTCAGTCGATAGAACGGGCCGTGGCGCGCCTGCGGGAAATGGTTCCCGACGCTCGCTATGTCGTGGCGCACGGGCAGATGTCCGAGGGGAGTCTCGAGCAGGTGATGATCGACTTCTGGAACCATGAGTTCGACGTGCTGGTGGCGACCACGATCATCGAATCAGGTCTCGACCTGCCGAAGGTCAACACCCTCATAGTGGAGCGGGCCGACTTGCTCGGATTGGCCCAGCTGTACCAGCTCCGGGGCCGGGTGGGCCGGTCGAGCCAGAGGGCGTACGCCTATCTGTTCCACCCCACAGACCAGTCGTTGACCGACGACGCCCATCGTCGTCTCGAGGCCATCGGAGAGGCGACAGACCTGGGATCGGGCTTTCAGCTCGCCCTGCGCGACCTCGAGATCAGGGGAGCCGGCTCGATCCTCGGGGAAGTCCAGTCCGGCCATATCGCCGCCGTCGGCTTCGATCTGTACACAGAGCTCGTGGCGGAGGCCGTTTCGGAGATGGAGGGGCGCCCGGTCGACGAGCAGGTGCCCCCGGAGGTTCGTATCGATCTTCCGGTCGATGCCCACCTACCCGATTCCTATATCGCAGATCAGGAGCTCCGTCTCGAGGCTTACCGCCGTCTCGCCGCCACGACCACCAACGACGAAGTGGATGACGTCGTCGCCGAGTGGAACGACCGGTTTGGCGACCTGCCCGGGGAAGCCGAGTCTCTCATCGCTCTCGCCCGCCTTCGTGTCGAGGCGATCCGTGTCGGGCTCGAAGAGATCGTGAAGCTTCGAAACGAGATCAGGCTCGGCCCCGTCGACCTCAAGCCGTCCCAAGAAGTGCGTCTGCAACGGCTCGCCCCCGGGTCGGTGCTGCGGGCGTCCGAAGGCATCGTCTTCATCCCGGCGACTCAGCCTTTGGTGGAGAATCTCATCGAATTCGTAAAGAGAATGTGGGAGGCCTGAATCTCGGCTAGCCGTGCCACGCCCCTACCATTTCTGGCAGTCTTTCCCTGTTCAAAGGATTCCCCGTGAAGAAACTCCTGTATCTCGTTGTGCTCGGAGCCATGCTCCTCGCTGCGTGTGGCGGCGGTTCCAACACCGTCGCGGCCACCGTCGAAGGTGACGACGTGACGGTCGGCCAGGTCGAGGATCTGATCAACACCGACGGCGCAAC
>DASUUP010000201.1:0-2906 GCA_036373995.1 Acidimicrobiia bacterium | reverse complement strand
TGAGGCTGTGATCGAGTGGGCCGTGCTCATTCTGGTCGCCCTCGTCGTGCTGGTCATAGGCCGATGGATCCTCGGGCTCATCCGAACCTGGACAGAGAGATTGCTCGAAGCTCGATGGCTACAGCCACTCTGGGATCGCTCCGGGGTGTCGACGGCCCTGCAGGGCTCCGACCAGACAGCGGCCAGCATTCTCGCGACAGTCCTCTATGCATATCTGATGATCGGGCTCTTGCTGGTTGTGGCGAGGATTCTGCAGCTCATCACGATCGAGGAATTGCTGGAGCGTCTACTCGCCTGGGTCCCGCTGTTACTCCTGGCTGGTGCGATAGTCATCGTTGCCGCGGCGGCCGGCAATTGGGCCGCGAATCTCGTCCGCCCGTTCGCCGAGGAGCAAGGGGTCGGATGGGTGACCACCGTGGTTCATGTCGGTGTGATCATCTTCGGCGTGCTCTTCGCTTTGGAGTTGATGCGGATCGAATTCGCCGAGGACGTCGTGAAGATCGTCGTCGCAGCGGCGGCCGTCGCCGGTGCGATCGCGTTTGGAGTCGGCGGAATCGACGCCGGTAAGAAGTGGTGGGCGAGATACGGCGCCCCGGACAGCCCGAGAGGGCCCTCGTCGGGGTCACCGGCGCCACCACCGCCCCCAAGTCCGCCCAGGGCATAGGCACCGAGACAAAATCGACCCACGAGAGGGGCGCGAACGATCGGTTCGTGCCCCTCTCCTTATTGGGCCGCCACCCTCGATAGGTCGCATTAGCGTCCTCCAACATGTGGGAAATCCGAACGATCACAGCCGACGACGTCGACCTCTTCCGAAGCCGTCTCTCGCGTGGCTTCGGCGGTGACGCCGATCGTGACGATGACGCCCGGGAGCGGTTCGACGCCATATTCGAATACGACCGCACCTTCGGTGTATTCGACGGCGACGACATAGTCGGCACCGGAGCAGCTTTCTCCTTAGGGGTGACCGTGCCAGGAGGTGCTGTCGTGCCAATGGGCGGCACCACGGTGATCACCGTGCAGCCGACCCATCGGCGACGCGGCATCCTGCGCGATCTCATGAGTCGTCATCTCGACGAGGTGGCTGGTCGAGGGGAGCCTTTGGCGGGACTTTGGGCCTCGGAGAGCAGCATCTACGGGAGGTTTGGCTACGGCCAGGCCACGTTCCGGCACAACTCGGAGCTCGATGCCAGCAAGGTGACGTTCCGCGAGAACGACTTCAAGGGAACCGTCAGGCTGGTGGACCCGGACGATGCGAGGCCCGTGGTGACCGATCTCTATGAGAGATGCCTGCCGTGGCGAGCAGGCATGCTCACGCGTTCGGAGGCCTGGTGGCAGTACCGGGTTCTCGCCGACGTCGAGTCGTGGCGGGGCGGCAAGTCGGCTCTCAGGGCTCTCCTGTACGAGATCGGCGGTGAGGCTGTGGGGTACGCGTTGTACAGGCAGAAGTCGAAATGGGAAGACTTCGTGGCGGACGGGGAGGTGGAGGTTGTCGAGGTGATCACCCGCGACGCCGATGCCTACCACGGGATCTGGTCGTTTCTCACAAGCATCGATCTCTTCCCACGCGTCAGCTGGTGGAACGCACCAGTCGACGACCCGCTTCCACTGATGATCACCGACTCCCGGCGCGTCCGCCGGACCGTCTCTGACGGCCTCTGGGTGCGCCTCATGGATGTGCCCGCCGCCCTGGGGGCGCGCACCTACGAGCACGATGGCGTCGTCACGCTCGAAGTCAACGATGGTTTTCGGGACGGCACCTCAGGCGTCTATAGGCTCGAAGTCTCCGACGGACGGGCGCACTGTGAGCCGGTCGAAGCAAATCCTGACGTTGCCATGAGCCTCGATGTGCTCGGTCATCTCTATCTGGGCGGCGGCGACGCTTCGGCGATGGCCGCCGCCGGACGAATCTCGGGAGACCCCGGGGCGGTCGCGAAGCTGCACGTCATGTTCCGGACGGCGGTCGCTCCCTGGTGCCCCGAGGTCTTCTGAGCCGTTCTCAGCTCTCGTCGATGGCGTCCAGCCACTCAGACCAGTATCGCTTCCAGTCGTCCACCGACTCGGGCGCGGGCAACTTCTCGTGGGCAATGGTCACCGTGACTCTGCCGTCGTCTTTGGGTTGAATCGCTATCTGGGCGACTCCGGGGCCGATCCCGATCCTCGGGACCTTGGTCGTCGGGGACGACCTGAGCTCGGTCTCCAGCCCGGGGAAGAGGTCGGCTCGTGACCCATCGTCGTAGAGCATCGCTCTCAGCTCATCGGCGTTCACTGAAACCGTCTTCGTCTTGCCGGCTGTGAACGTGCCATCAGGCTGTTGATAGGGAAGACGCAGACCGGTGATCCGCTCGTACCCGACAGCGATCGTCTGCGCCCACCAACCGTCCACACGATGCTCGCGAGTCAAGTACTCGACCATCGGCCCGTGCTCCGATTGCCGGCCACCCCAATCATCGATGATCTCCCGCCATTCGTTCCAGCCTCTCCCGGTCGCCCCGGTCAGGGCTTCGTTGCTGGTCTCGGGTGGGGATTCCCATTCAGGCCTGGGTCGATCGTTCGTCTGTTCGATCAGTACTCGTCTGGCGGCGCCGTACTTCTCACCGGTCTTTTCCATGCGGGCGCGAACACGCCGCTTGAAGGATTCCTGTCGGGTCATCTTGTTCTCTCTTTCATGCCATGAGACATCCCCACGACCTGCGCTCGCCGAGGACATCGGGCATGTCAGATGAACTGAGCCTGTCGAGCACTCAGGGTCCCCTTTGCCTTCCTGAGCCGGCAGCGCAGGTACCGGTGCGAAGGTCGGGCGTGACAGGACGCCCGGAGAGAACCCTAGCGGGGGGACCCGGAGATGGACAGCGCGTCGGCGATCCAGACGCCTTGAGCGCCGCAATGGCAGACGAAGCGTGCCT
>DASUUP010000200.1:0-3569 GCA_036373995.1 Acidimicrobiia bacterium | reverse complement strand
ATCTTCTCGACGTGCTCGGGAGCAAGCACCTCGGTGACGATGGGCATGCCGTGGACGCGGCCCGCCTCGGCGAGCATGTCGAGACCCTCCCATCCCAGGCCCTGGAAGCTGTACGGCGATGTTCTCGGCTTGAAGCATCCGCCGCGGAGCAGCTTCGCTCCGGCCTCCTTCACCGCCTTGGCCGTCTTCATCACTTGGTCGATGGACTCGACGGCACACGGTCCGGCGATCATCACCAGGTCGGGGCCGCCGATGACAACGCCATTGATATCGACCGTCGTCTCGGTGTCGGCATCTTTTCGGCCCGCCAGCCGGTACGGACCATCCGACTCGGCGTCGGCTTGGGGCGCCGGTCCCGGTGTCGTGACGTTGATGGCGCGCTCCGGCTCCGGGTTGGGCCGCCGATGCGGCCGCAAGTCGCGAGATGGGTATGTGCCCAAGACTCTGAGATACATCGTGTGCCGACGCACCTCTTCGAGAACTCGCTGCACACGCTGGTCACCGGAGTTGCCTTCGAAGTCCATATAGAACATCTCCTGCCAGGCGTTGTTGACGGTGGGCCTCGACTCGAGCTTCACGAGCGGGATGTCCTCGGCTCTGAAGGCGTTGAGCACCTCGGCGAGAGAGCCCGGCTCGTTGCTGACTGAGAGAACCAAGGACGTCTTCGACGGCACCTGGGGGTCGACGGTCACCGGCTTTGCGGCCACAGCCACGAACCGGGTGAAGTTGGCCTCCCGGTTGTTGATTCCCGAGACGAGGACATCGAGCCCGTAGATTTCAGCGGCCTGTTCGCTGGCGATCGCCGCCACCGTCGGGTTGTCGATCTCGGCGATGCGACGTGCCGACAGCGCGGTGTCTGTGGCGTAGATCACCTCGACGTCGGTGAGGCCGGCCAGGTAGTCGGTCGACTGGGCCACTGCCTGGGGGTGGCCATGAATGGTCTTGATGTCGCTCAGGGAGGATCCCTTCACCCCTACAAGACAGTGCCTCACCTTGAGCTTGACCTCACCGACGATCGAAAGCTTCGAATCGAGAAGCAGGTCGTACACCTCGGCGATGGCGCCCGAGGTGGTGTTCTCTATGGGCAGGACTGCGATGTTGGCACTTCCGTCCTTCACGGCTGCCACCGCATCCCCGAACCGGGCGCACGCGACCCACTCCCTCTCGTTCATGTCGGGAGTGAGGGCGAGGGCGGCGCGGTGGCTGTTCGCTCCTTCCACACCCTGGATGGCGATACTCACAGAGTCGCGTCGGCCGTTGACCGTGTTCTGCACGTAGTCGAATTGGACCCGCAGCGAGTCGGCCATGATCTGCTCCCACACTCGGGAGACCAGATCGGGCTCCAACTCATATCGTCCGGCCGCGGCGAGACGCTCGATCAGAAGCTGTTCCTCGCGTGTGTCGTCGCGAAATGGACGCTCGGCCTTGCGCTTCTCCGCCGCTATGTGGCGAGCAACCTTGCGGCGCTCGGACAGGAGGCCGAGGATCCCGTCGTCGATCCGATCGACTTCGGTTCTGAGGGATTCGAGTTGGCTGTCGGCTTGTTCGTTGGAATCTGAAGGTTCTGAGGAGTCGAGGATGCCGTACATCGGTATCTCCAATGGAAGTGACGCTCCAGGGGAGCGGTCGGGCAATACAGGAAAAGCGGGGGTGGTGTGGGACGGCGCTAAGCGCCGAAATAGCCGGCAAAGAACGCGCGGTAGGACAGGACGTCCCGGACGAATGCGCGATTGCGGCTCATTGGATGTGAATTGTTACCGCGATCGTCTGATTCGTCAAGAGCCGACTCCTAAGGTCGCCCATTCATGGCGAAGCAGACCGCGACGATCCTGGGCACCGGCCTCCTCGGAGCCTCGGTTGGACTTGCCCTCAGATCACGGGGCTGGTCCGTCGCCGGCTGGGACCCGGATGCCGATGCTCTCGGGCAGGCCGTCGGTCGTGGCGCGATCGAGACACCTCTCCCCGGAGTCGATGGGGTGGACAGCGACCTGACGATCTTGGCGGCACCTCCGGGGGCGGTGATCGAAACTCTGCGCTCGATGAGCACAGAGTCGCTGGTGACGGACATCGCCGGGGTCAAAGAGCCCGTGATCGCCGCGGCGAACCACCTGTCGCATTTCGTGGGGGGCCACCCGATGGCAGGTGGTGAGACGAGCGGGCCGTCGCTTGCCGCCTCGTCCTTGTTCCACGGCGCCACGTGGGTTCTGACATCGGATGGCGCGAATCGCGCCGATCTGATGACGATGGGTGAGATCGTGACATCATTCGGCGCCAACCCGGTCGTCATGACGGCGGCCGAGCACGACGCCGCTGTCGCCCGGGTCAGCCATCTTCCCCACCTCCTGGCTGCGGTTCTCATGCGGTTGGCAGCGTCCGACCCGGCATCCCTGGGCCTGGCCGGAGGCGGCTTCCGTGATCTGACCCGGATTGCCGCCGGTGACAGCAAATGGTGGGCTGAGGTGCTGGAAGCCAACGCCGATCAGGTCGGGGCCTCGATCGACGAACTCCAGCAAGCATTGACGACTTGGAAGAAGTCGCTTTCGTCGGGCGACGCGAATCTTGCGGGGATGCTGGAGTCGGCTCGGTCGGCGAGACTCGGCTTGGGCGAGCACAACACACCCGTGAGGGTCGTTCTCCTCGACCGCCCCGGTGAGATCGCCCGGGTGGGCCATGCCCTGGAACGGAGTCGGGTCGACGTTCGTGACTTCCAACTCCGGCACGGCGAGCATGGTGGCGGCGGCATCCTCACCATCTCGGTGCGCTCCGAAGGAAGGGATGCTCTGTCGATGGCCCTCATCGACGAGGGCTTCGAAGTTCGGGTCGACTGAATGTCCGGAGATTGCCCGGGCCGACGCCCGGTCGATGGCTCAGGTGAGAACGGGGCGGGCCCCTTCGCCTGCATGGAGGGATTCCGGTTGATGGCCGACAGGACTCAGGCCAGGGCCACCAGGTCGAGCAGCTCCTCGTCGAAGAACTTCATCTCGCCATCGGGCATGAGCACAGCGCGATCGGGCATGAGTTGGGCGACGAAGTCGGTGTCGTGGCTGACCATGACGATGGTCCCCTCGTAGATCGTCAGCGCGTCGAGCAGTGCCTCTTTTGCCTGAGGGTCGAGGTTGTTGGTGGGCTCGTCGAGAAGGAGCACGTTGGGTCGCTCTGCGACCAGCATGGCCAGTGCCAGCTTGGTCTTCTCTCCCCCGGACAACGTGCCTGCGTCCTGATCGATCTTGTCGGCCAGCAGGAAGTGACCGAGCAGCGAGCGCAAGCTGCTATCGGGCAGGTCCGCGACGCGTCTCATGTGATCGAAGACGGACACGCCCTCGAAGATCTGCTCGTGCTCCTGTGCGTAGTAACCGAGGCTGGCCTGGTGTCCCAGCGAGACCTCGCCCAGGTCTGCGGTCTCCACACCGGCGAGGATCCGGAGCAGTGTGGTCTTGCCGGCACCGTTGAGCCCGATGAGGAGCATGCGCTCCCCTCTCTCCACCGCGAATTCGATGTCCAGGAAGACGAGGTTGTCCCCGAACGACTTGGCCAGTCCGGTCGCGGCCAGAGGAACACGCCCGGACCGC
>DASUUP010000199.1:0-3849 GCA_036373995.1 Acidimicrobiia bacterium | reverse complement strand
GATGAGGGCGATCCCGTCTCTTTTCAAGGTGGCCTCGAGGCTCGAGTCGTCGAGGAAGGCGAGGAGCTCATCGTTGGCGACTGCCATACGCCAGGGGCTGAAGTAGTACCCGCCCTGGTCGACATCGGGGTCGGGGTTGCGAACTGCCTCCAACTCCGCAGGGTATTTGATGGGGACGTCGATCACGTCGAACGTGGCCATTGCCGCCACCGGCACCAAGTCTTCGATCCTGTCGATATCCGCGTCTGAGAGCGGCAGAGACTCGCCGGAGTCGGTCCACAGACCGCTGATCAGGATCTGCGAGCGGCTCGGTGCCAGTCCCTGGATGGCGTTGCTTGCTTCGCTCTGCTCGATGGTGGCCAGCGCAGCGACCGGCGCCATCAGGATCACCATCGTCGCCGCCACCGCTGCAGCGGCACGACCCCGTTGCCGACCCGACTCACGAAGGACGATCCTCGGCGTGATCGGGAACCTCTCGGCGTGTTTGCTGATCCAAGCCACGAGGGGACCTGCCAGCAGGGCGGCACCACCGATCATCAGTGTGGCGCCGATGACCGCCACCGCGGCCTGACCGGACCCGCCACCTGCCAGCCCTACGCCGAGGAGCAGCACGCCGAACGCCGCCAGGCCCAGGCCCACGGGGATGATCCAGCGTTTCGGTCGACCTACCGGCATGCGCCCTTGCAGCGCTGTGAGTGTCGGAACTCCCGACGCAGTCCGAGCGGGCACCCAGGCCGCGATGACACAGGAGACAATGGCCACGACGATCGGGCCGGCGATGTCGAGTGGGCTGAACGGAAACTCCTCGATGCGACGTTCGACGAACTGTTGGAGGGCGGAGCGGCCGAAGACCACCACGAGGAAGGCAACCGCCGACCCGGCGAGACCTCCAATGAGACCGATGACGAAGCCTTCGCCCACCACCGTGGAGCGGACCTGCTTGGTCGATGCACCGTTGGCGCCGAGCAGACCGATCTCCCTGAGGCGGCGGCGGGTCCCGGTGGCGAAGGCGGCGCCGGCGATGAACGCCACCTCTGCGAGAATCAATGCGGCGACACCTGTCCCGATCGCCGGCCCGGTCTCGATCACACTGGCGCTGTTCCACATCGTCCAATCGCTCTTGGTCTGGGCGTACGTCTCGGGCAGCGACTGCTCCACGCCGTTGAAGAAGAGCGTCTCCATGTAGGCCATAGCCGCCTCGTCACCCTCCTCGGCGATGACCCCGTCCATCTCTGCGAGCTCGGCCTCCGACATGGCGGCGTAGTAGAACTCGGGCATGAACCAAAAGCGTTCTGGCATGGGCCATTCCCGGTCGGCGGGAAAGAAGTCGTAGCGGGCCCGGTCCCAGGCCTGGGCATAGGCGTCACTGAAAGCCAGATCGTCCTCGACCTCGAGCATGAGAAGCTCTCCCGGTTCGCGCTCGCCAAGGAAAGAGTCCATCCCCTCGGGGCTGACGACGGCCTCGTTCGTCTCCCAGAAGATCGGGTGCGACGCCAGACCCACGACCTCGAAACGAGATGGACCGGACTCACCATCGAGCTCGACAGTGTCGCCCAGCCCCGCTTCGAAGACCGTGGCAAGGTGCTCGGTGATCACCATCTCATCGCCAGCTTCGGCCGTCCGGCCTTCGACGAGGGTCAGGATCCCCTCCGACAATGGATCGTCGAGGTCGATGTCGCTGACCCGACCCCACTGACGCGGAGCAAACGTTCTGTGATCGAGCCTGAACTGGAGACGATCCGCCTCGGGAGCCAGATCGGCGATGGTCGCCTCGACCCACGCATCGAGCTCGTCGTCGCCGCCGTACCATTCCAGGAGGACGTTGGCCTGTCCGAACTGCAACGTGGCTTGCTCCTCGGGTGAGACGTACCCGGCGGTGATGAAGACCGAAGTCAGCACGGCCACCATCACCGGAACTGCGATCAGAGCCACCAGGTAAAAGGTCCGCTTCTTGTTCCGTCGGGCATTCTTGAAGGCGACGCCAAAGGCGGCGCGGCGTCCGCTCATGAGTAGATGTCGGCAGTCGAAGAGGGGATTGTTGAGCGGACTGAGATCTCCTCGATCTGACCGTCACGAAGCCGTACCACCCGGTCTGCCCACGCCGCGAAGACCGGCTCGTGGGTGACCATCAACGCAGAAGCCCCGAGCTCGCAGCGGTCGCGCAACAGCTTGAGGATGCTCTCTCCGGTGGCCTCGTCCAGGGCGCCGGTGGGCTCGTCCGCGAGAAGGAGAGTTCTCGGCCCGACCAGGCCCCGGGCGATCGCCACGCGCTGTTGCTCACCGCCGGAGAGCTGATCGGGATACCGGTCCCCCATGCCCCCCAACCCAACCTCTTCGAGAGAGAGGTCGGCGTAGGCGCGCGCCTCTTTGACTTCCATGCCGTCGAGCTCGAGCGGGAGGGCAACGTTCTCGGCGGCAGTGAGAGCCGGCAGCAAATTGAACTGCTGGAACACATAGCCCACGGCGACCCGACGAACACGGGCGAGCTCATCGTTGGACAGGTCCCCCAGGTCGTTGCCTTCCACCCAGACATTTCCCGTCGTGGGCTCGTCGAGCGCCCCGGCAATGTTGAGCAGGGTCGTCTTGCCCGACCCGCTCCGCCCGGTGATGGCAACGAACTCACCAGGAGCGACATCGAGATCGATATCGACCAGGGCGTCGACCCGCTGGGCACCCCTGCCATGAGTCTTACCGACTCGGCGCATCTTCAAGATCGACTCGGTCATTTCACACGCTCCTCTGACGGGCTCTCCGCCCGCAACCTCCGGACCGGCTTGGCTTTCTTCAGGCGTTCCTCGACCCGGTCGAGCCACTTGAGCTCGGCCTCGGCCGAGTACATGAGACGGTCGAGATGGAGCTGCCAGGCGAGGTCAGCGTCGTTGTCTTGCGCTCGGAGTTGGGTGAAGTCCTGGAGGAGACCCATCGTGGAGCGGCGCTGATTCTCAATGACCTCGGTTGGGCTGAGCCCCTCTGTGAAGAGGGACAGCAAGACCTTGATAGAGATCTCATCGCGTCCGGCGGCTGCCAGGTTCTCCGGGCTGGAGACCCACTCCCGCACTACCTCGACCCCCGTACTCGTGATCTCGTAGATGGCGCGGCCCTCATTGTCGTGGGCACCGCTTCGCACGAGCCCGTCACGTTCGAGGCGCTGCAGCGTGGTGTACACCTGCCCAACGTTGATGCTGATCGCATCACCCGTGGCGGCCTCGAGGTCCAGTTTCAGCTGGTAGCCGTGGCGAGGGCCATCGGCGAGCAGTGCGAGAAGTCCTTCTTTGATACCCATTTCCCTACATACTCCGTCACTAGTTGCGGAGTATGCATACCGGGTATATATCTGTCAAGACCCATTCTCGAGCTGATCGAGCCCTCATGGATTCGGCCAGCGCTCCCGCCCGGTTATCGTTCATCGGCATGGATCGGGTTGCGACCACAGACACCGCGACGACGACAGGACAGACCCCTGACGCAACCTCGCGTGCATTCACCATGTCCATGGTCATTTCGGGCATCCGCTGCGTCCTGGCCTACGTGATCCTCCCCTTCGTCACGCCCTTCCTCGGACTTGCTCCCGGCGTCGGTCCGGTCCTCGGCATCGTCATTGGAGTGGTTGCCATCGCCGCCAACGTCTACAGCCTCCGCCGGTTCTGGAAGTTGAACCATCGGTGGCGCAAGCCGATCACGGTTCTGCATGTCGGCGTGATCATCCTGCTGCTCGTTCTGATCTGGTTCGACGTCGCGCAACTCCTCGGCTGAGGGAGGCTCTGGCGCGATCGGCGCCGGGTTGTTAGGGTCCCCTAACAAAGAATTAACACTACCGTCGTATTGCTAATCCGACGAATCTCGTGGGAG
>DASUUP010000198.1:0-4287 GCA_036373995.1 Acidimicrobiia bacterium | reverse complement strand
GCATGGAGCAGACCTCTGAACGCGGCCGCAGCTCGCGCCGGCTCTATTGCGAGCTTTACTCTCTCGTCGTCGAACATCCGGGTGAGCCCCCAGAGGATCATGCTGTTGGCTTCGATGGCGGCTTTGTGGGCCTCTTCGTGGGTGGGGCGTTCGGGTGGCGGCAGGGTTCGGAGCATGGCCGCTACGGCATGAACTCGCTCGGCCCGCCTGATGATGATCGCGGCTGCCTTGCGCAGCTTGATCTCGAATGGCAGGCCTGGTTCGATCCGGGCCAACTGGTCGAGGGTGGGTGCCGGGTCGAAACACGTCTTGAGGGCTTCGACGAGAAGTGACCCCTTGTCGGGGAAGACCCGGAAGATGGTGCCCTCTGCGATTCCGGCAGCCTCCGCAATGGCCGCTGTCGTCACGCTCGCGCCCTGCTCCATGATGAGCGGGATCACAGCCTCGACTATTGCCTGCCTTCGGTCCTCGGCGGGCAGTGGCCTGGCGCGCTGTTTCGTCTCCATCCCGGCAGCATAACACTGAGTGAGCGCTCACTCACAACGTCGCGTTATGGACGACGGGCGGCGGCGAGTCGGAAGAGGTGGCGGGCGCCCTCGTCGAGGTCGGCGAACCGCTCGTCCTGGGTCTGGCCTCGCAGCCAGCGTATGTAGATCTGTTGGAGGATGATGGCGAGTTTCCAGGCTCCGAAGACGAGGTACCAGTCGACGGATTCAGCGTCGCTGCCCGACTTGATGGCGTAACGCTCCACTGCATCTCCGCGGCTCAGCCAGCCCGGTATCTGAGTCGGCATCATCGACAGCTCGCCCGGTGCCTCGCCCGGGTCGAACCACGAGCCCATCAAGGTCCCCAGGTCGGCAAGGGGGTCGCCGCGGGTGGCCATGTCCCAGTCGTAGACGGCGACACAGGTTCCGGGATCATGGTGGGACACCGCCATGTTGTCGAGCCTCCAGTCGTTGTGTAGGAGCGAGGGGCGGCCCTCCGATGGAAGTTGGGCCATGAGCCAACTGGCGAGTTCGTCCGCGAGCGGGCTGTCCTCGTGCTTGGCGCGTTCCCAGCGTCCCGCCCAACCCTTCACCTGGCGTTCCAGAAACCCCTCAGGATGACCCAGGTCGCCCAGGTCGCAGGACCCGGGGTCTACGGCATGGAACTCGGCCAGCGTGTCGATGACGACCTCGGAAAGCTTCCGGTTGGCGTCCGGATCTTCACCCGACCCGAATTCCTCCGGGACCGAGCCTCTGACCACGACACCGTCACGACGTTCCATCAGGAAGAAGTCCGTCCCGATCACCGATTCGTCCTCGCAGTAGGCCAAAGCCCGCGGTGCCTTGTCGAACGAATGCCACAGACGAGACAGGACGCGGTACTCGCGTGACATGTCGTGCGCTCCCGGGGCGACCGGGCCCAGGGGAGGACGACGGAGCACCAACTCCGAGCCGTCCGGGAAGGTGAGAAGATAGGTCAGGTTGGCCTTACCCCCGCCGAACTGGGCGACCTCTGGTCTCCCGTCGGGAAGACCCTCGATGCTCCGGAGCCACGAAGTCAGTGATTCGGTGTCGAATCTCTCGTCGGGTCGAACTTCGATCAGGTCGCTCACGCCTTGGCGAGGGTATCGGACTGTGTGTGCCCACAGGCCGTGTATAGCCTGCTGGCCGATGACCACCCCCTTTGAGATCTCCGATGTGCTGACGAGGCGATGGGCGGATGCCGACCCGATCACCGCCACCACCCTGGGGATCGTAGGCAGAGACCACCTGTGCACCGACTATTCCCCGGAGGGACACGAGCACCGCACCGCTTTGTACCGGGAGGTGAGGGATCGGCTGTTCCCCTTTTGCTCCGATGACGATCCGGTTCTGGCCCTGGCGGCCCGCGTGACGACTGGATGGCTCGACGAACAGATCGAGGACCACGAGATTGGCAAGTGGCGTCGCGACCTGAATCACGTTTACAGCCCCTTCCAACTGATTCGAGACGTCTTCGACGTCATGGAGCGGGATACCTCCGACGGATGGGCGAACATCATCTCCCGACTCGAAGGCTTTGGGGAAGCCCTCGATGGCTACCGGCTCAGCCTCGAGGAGGGTTTGGATGCCGATGACACCGTGGCGGTCCGCCAGGTCGAGTCCCTCCTGGAACAGGTGGAAGCGGCGGCGTCGGACGACTCGAGGTTCTTGTCATTCATCGACCAAGCCGGTGATGCCGGTGTCGACACGGAGATGGTTAGAGCCGCGGTGGAGCAAACACGAGGGGCGTGTGCAGAATTCGCCGACTGGCTGCGCGAAGACTATCTCCCGGCGGCGCGCCAACCCGATGCGGTGGGCCGTGAGACGTACATGCGCGAGGCTGACCGGCATCTCGGATTGATGATCGATCCGGAGGAGACCTACGAGTGGGGATGGGACGAAGTCCATCGGATCCGGGACGAGATGGTGGCGACGAGTGCCGAAATCGATGCAGACCGTTCTGTCGACGAGGTCATCGAACTGCTGGAGACCGATCCGGGACGGGCCGCGGCAACGAGGGAGGAGTTCGTCGAGTTCATCTCTCAGATCCAGCGGCAGGCAATCGACCACCTCGCCGGTGAGCACTTCGACGTGCCTGAGGAACTGCGGACCGTGACGGTGAACATTGCCCCGCCGGGCGGGAGCCTCGGTGCCTGGTACGTGTCTCCGGCCGAAGACTTCAGTCGTCCGGGATCGATCTGGTACGCCCCGGGAGAGCGCGACGTTCTTCCGTATTGGCAGGAGGTGTCGACGGCCTATCACGAAGGCTTCCCGGGCCACCACCTCCAGGTCGGCACAGCTGTGCTGGAGCGAGAGAACCTATCCCGTTTTCAGCGCTCCGTGATCTGGTACTCGGGTGCCGGAGAGGGATGGGCCCTCTATGCAGAGCGGCTCATGGACGAACTCGGTTTCTTCGAGAAGCCCGAGTACCGCCTGGGTCTGCTGGCCAGCCAGCTCTTCCGCGCCCTCCGGGTGGTCGTCGACATCGGGTGCCACCTCGAGCTGAGGATCCCGGATCACGCACCGCTGCACACCAGTGAGGTCTGGAGCTATCAGGCAGCCGTCGACTACCTGGAACACGTCGGGCTGCAACCTCACGATGTCGCCGTCTCCGAGGTGCTGAGGTACTTGGGATGGCCCGGGCAGGCCATCTCCTACAAGGTCGGCGAGCGGGAGATCCTGGACATGAGAGAGCGGGCTCGTGGCCACAACGAATTCGAGCTCAAGGAATTCCACCGACGGATGCTGGCGGCTGGCCCGATTCGGCTCGATCAACTGTCGGGTGAGATGGCGTGACCAAGATCGTCTTCGATCTCGATGATGCCGAGTCGCGGGATCGGTACAAGCTGCTAACGGGTCTCGTCGTCCCGCGGCCGATCGGGTGGATAGGCACCCGTCGCCAAGACGGGACCAACAACCTCGCCCCTTTCTCCTTCTTCAACGTGGTTTCGACCAATCCGCCTGTGGTGCTCTTCTCGGCCGGTAGCCATCGGGATCGCCGGAAGGACTCGTCGACGCTGGCCGAGGACAGAGGCGAGTTCACGGTCAACATCGTCTCGGAGAACGTTGTACACGCGATGGCGGTCACGTCGGGGTCGTTCACCGCAGACGACGACGAGTTCGCCATCGCAGGTCTAACCGCCGTGGATGGAGTCAGGGTTGACTCCCCGCTGGTTGCCGAGTCGCCGGCGAACCTCGAGTGCACGGTTCGTCAGGTCATCGAGTTGGGGGAGCGAACCAACCTGGTTCTGGGTGATGTCATCGTGATACATGTCGAGGACGATGTCCTGGACGGCACTCGAATCGACAACGACTCGCTGCGAGCCGTTGGACGGATGGCGGGTGCCACCTACATCGACACCCGAGACCCGTTCGATATACCCCGGCCCGACTGACAGATCAGTTGCAGCCGTGTGCGATCAGTGACGGGTACGGGTTGATCGGGGTGCCCTGGTGGTACATCCCGAAGTGGAGGTGGGGTCGGGTGCCCACCGCATTGCCGGTGTTGCCGACGTATCCGACGATGTCGCCCGCATTGACCTTCCCCTCCTTCCCGAACTGGTCCATGTGTGTGCCGATGTAGCGGATGCCATCAGAGCCGTCGAGGGAGAACTGGAGGCCGCCGACCGCCCCGGTCTTCTGTGTGAGCGTCCCTGACACAGGGGCCCGCACCGGTGCGCCTCGGCTCACGAAGAGGTCGTTGCCTTCGTGATAACGCGTGCCGCCGCCGCGCGGGAACCCCCAGTCGTTCATGAACGAGGCTCCGTCGACCGGGCAGACC
>DASUUP010000197.1:0-12536 GCA_036373995.1 Acidimicrobiia bacterium | reverse complement strand
CGAAGACTCGCTGCCAGAGGTTCCAGGAGTATTTGAGGACGTTGGTCTTTCCACAGAGGGTCACGTGTTTGGCCGGACGGGTCCGGGCCAACTCGAAGGCGTAGCGAACACACCGCTCGACGCCGTGTCGAGTGTTGACCGATTCCTGGACCGCAACCTCGAATGGGGAGCCCTTTGCGGTGAAGCTCCCCTTGCCCACGTACAGACCCTCGCTGTTCTCCCTGACGACGACGAAGTCGACGTCTTCAGGAGCGACGTCGGCGATCGGGGAGCGCACCCCCGGGTGGAGCTTCACCGGGCGGAGGTTTATGTATTGACCGAGCTCTCTGCGCATACGGAGCAGGATGTCCTGTTCCAGGATGCCGGGCTCGACCTCGGGATGTCCCACCGCCCCGAAGAGGATGGCATCCGACTCGCGCATGGCGCCGAGGACGTCACCGGGGAGGGTCTCGCCGGTGCGGAGATAGCGCTCACCCCCGAGCTCGATCGGGTTGAGATCGAGGTCGTAGTCAAACCGTTCAGAAGCGGCGCGAAGGACCTTGATGGCCTCCGCCACCACCTCGGGACCGGTCCCATCTCCCCCGACGACGGCTACCCGGTAGCCCTGGTTCATCGGAACGAGTCAGCTACGCCTTGGAACACTTCCATGCCCGACACGACGTCGTCGACGATCGCCTGAAGCTTGTCTCCAGCGACCTCGCCGTTCTGGTCGGCCGCGTCTTTGGTCCTGACAAAGGCTCTCTCGAACGAGGACGGTGAGGTGAAGCTCACTCCCATCTCGTCCAGAGCACTTCGGAAGGCGGCGCGTTGTTCGCCGTCTTTCATCTTTGTGTCGAAGGTGATTGTCCGTGTCATTGTCTTCTCTCTTTGGTTCCTGGTCTTTGTTGGTGTCACGGCTGGCCGACGACCGTCCGTGCCACGTCGGAAAGCTTCTTGATGGCGACTCGTCCCGACTTGACGAGATCAACCACGCCGTAGGGGCGCATGTGCTCGAGGAATGAGGCGAGGTGGTCCGGAGTTCCTGCCACCTCGAAGGTGATCGAATCTGGTCCGAGGTCGATCATGCGGGCACCGAAGAGACCTGCGGTGTCACCGATCTCGCCCCGGGAGACCGGGTTGGCCGAGATCCTGGCGATCATCACCTCGCTCTCCAGCGCATCGGCCTGCTCCAGCTCGGTGACTTTGATGACGTTGACCAGCTTGTGCAGCTGTTTCTTGAGTTGTTCGAGCTCGGGGGCATCGACGACCACCGTTATATGGGATCGCCCTGCAACGTGGGTGGGGCCAACGGCCAGCGAGTGGATGTTGAAGCCACGGTTGGAGAACATGGCGGATACCCGAGCAAGAACACCTGGCTTGTCCTCGACGATCACCGACAGCGTGTGCTGGCTCACAGGTCCTTCGGCCCCATCACGATGTTGTCGTTCGACCCTCCGGCAGGGACCATCGGGAAGCACATCTCGTCGAGTGCACTGACGACCTCGAGGACGACCGGGCGATCGTCCACGGACATCATCTTGTCGATGGCGCTCTCGACCTCGTCGGGATGCTCGACCTGAAGGCCAACACAACCCATCGCTTCGGCGAGTTTCGGGTAGTCGGGAACCGTCGTCCCCAGGTCGCTGGCCGAGATCCGACCTCCGTAGAAGAGGTTCTGCCACTGCTTGACCATCCCGTAGCCGCCGTTGTTGAAGACGACGACCTTCACCGGAATGTTCTCGGTGGTGGCTGTGATCAGCTCCTGAAACGTCATCTGGAAGCATCCGTCTCCGTCCAGGGCGATAACGGTCTGATCGGGTTTGGCTGCCTTGGCTCCGATGGCGGCCGGAACGGCGAAGCCCATCGTTCCCAGACCGCCCGAGTTGATCCACGTTCCAGGCTTGGAGAAGCCCCAGAACTGGGAGGCCCACATCTGGTGCTGGCCGACCCCGGCGGCCACGATGGCGTCGCCGGCGGTCATGGCATGGAGCCGCTCGATGAAGTACTGGGTCTTGACCGGCCCGTCCTCCGGCTGGTCGTATGACAGAGGCTTCTCGGTCTTCCATATGCCGAGCTGGGCGAACCACTCTTCCCGGCGCGGTGCCGGGGATCCTGATCGGACCGAGGCCAGGCGCTGGGAGAGAGCGTGGAGGACCCGCTTGGCATCGCCGACGATCGGCACCTCGGGGTTGCGGACTTTGCCGATCTCTGCCGGGTCGACGTCGATGTGGATGACCTTTGCGTTCGGAGCGAAGGCGCCGACATCGCCCGTGACACGATCGTCGAACCGGGCTCCGATGCTGACCAGGACGTCGGACTTCTGGATCGCCGTCGTCGCCGTGTAGGTGCCGTGCATACCGGGCATGCCCAGTGCGAGACGGTGAGCATCGGGAAAAGCTCCTCGAGCCATGAGCGTGGTCACGACTGGGGCGTTGGCCGCTTCGGCGAACTCGAGCAGCTCGGCAGCGGCCCCGGCACGGATGACGCCGCCACCGATGTACAGGACGGGACGTTCCGCGGCCTCGATCATCTCGATTGCCGCCTTGATCTGTTTGGGGTGGCCATCCGACGACGGTGGCTTGTATCCGGGGAGACCGGCCAACGTGGGAGACGCCCACTGCGTGTGTTGGTTGAGAACGTCCTTCGGGATGTCGACGAGCACAGGGCCCGGACGGCCGGTGGAGGCGATGTGGAACGCCTCGTGGATGATGTCTGGGATCGTGTCGGCGTCTGTCACCAGGTACGAGTGCTTCGTGACGTGCATGGCGAGGCCCGTGGTGTAGGCCTCCTGGAAGGCGTCACTGCCTATGGCGGCGGTGCCCACCTGGCCCGTGATGGCGACCAGCGGAGTCGAGTCCATCTTTGCGTTCTGGAGGGGTGTGATGAGGTTGGTTGCCCCTGGCCCGGAGGTGGCCATAGCCACACCCACCCTGCCGGTCGCCATCGCGAAGCCCTCGGCCATATGGCCGGCCCCCTGCTCATGACGGGCCAATACGTGACGTATTGGACTGTCGAGCAGTGGATCGTAGGCGGGGAGGATTGCCCCGCCGGGAACTCCAAAGATCGTCTCCACTCCTTCGTGCTCGAGGCTCTGGAGCAGTGAATCCGATCCGGTGTATGGCTTTTGTGTCATTGGTTCATTTGGGTACTAAAAAACCCTCCGGTGACGGAGGGTTAAGCGCACGCAGGATTTGTCTGCGCGCGCTACTCAATAAGGAGTACGAGGTCGGCGGTCAGGGAGGTGCTCTTCTTCATTTGAATCCGTGAGTATTGCGGTTATCGGCAACAAATGTCAAGACTTGATGGAATCGAGTTGCAGTCCGATGCCGTCGGACCGCGTGAGTTCCGCCTATTGAGGTGGCGCCTCTTTCGATTCCAGGAACGGCATCAGGCCCCGCAGCTGCTCACCGACGCGTTCGATCTGGTGGGCGCGGTTGGCGGCGCGTTGCTCGTGTAGGAAGGGGGCGCCCTCCCGTGCCTGGGCCAGCCACTCGTTGGCAAAGGCGCCGGATTGGATCTCGTCGAGCACCTTCTTCATCTCATCACGCGTGTCTTGGGTGACTATGCGATTGCCACGGGTGTAATCCCCGTACTCGGCGGTGTCCGAGATGGAGTAGCGCATCCATGAGAGGCCACCCTCATAGAGGAGGTCCACGATCAGCTTTAGCTCGTGGAGGGTCTCGAAGTATGCGGATTCGGGCTGGTAGCCGGCCTCGACCAGCGTCTCGAAGGATGCCTTGATCAACTCGGCGACACCCCCGCAGAGGATCACCTGTTCCCCGAACAGGTCGGTCTCGGTCTCCTCTTTGAAAGTGGTCTCCAGGATCCCGGCCCGCCCTCCGCCGATGGCCGAGGCGTATGAGAGGGCCAGTTGCAATGCAGTGCCGGACGGGTTCTGGTGAACAGCGACGAGACACGGTGTGCCGGAGCCCTGCTCATACGTCCGTCGCACCAGGTGCCCCGGTCCTTTTGGGGCGACCATGGCGACGTCGACATCCTCAGGCGGGATGATCTCGCCGAAGTGGATATTGAACCCGTGGGCGAAGAGGAGAGTGTCGCCTTCCTCCAGATGTGGGGCGATCGTGGTGTTGTAGATGTCGGCCATCACCTGGTCGGGCACAAGGAGCATGACCACGTCCGCCTCTTCCGCAGCCTCGTCGACCGGAAGCACGGCGAGACCGGCGTCCCTGGCGGCATCTGCGCTCGACGACTCGGGTCGGAGTCCCACCACGACGTCAACGCCGGAGTCGGCCAGATTGCGGGCATGGGCGTGACCCTGGCTCCCGAACCCGATCACGGCCACCTTGTGCTGTTTGATGAGATCGGGATCACAGTCGCGGTCGTAGTAGATGGTTGCCATGGGCGAATTGTTGTCGCTTTGAGCGAACCCGACCAAATGGGAGACATCGACGCCTTAGGATCGTGGTGATGACGACGAAGACCCGATCCACCGATGTGACCGAGGGGCCGGCCAAGGCTGGAGCCAGGGCGATGCTCCGAGCCGTGGGGCTCACCGATGACGACTTCGCCAAAACACAAGTGGGCGTGGTATCGGCAGGGAACGAGGTGACTCCGTGCAACGTCACCGGGCCCGAGCTCTCCCGTCATGCCAAGGCTGGTGTTGCCGAGGCCGGGGGAGTGGGTCTCGTGTTCTCGACCATCGCGGTCTCGGATGGCATCTCGATGGGCCACGAAGGCATGCGTGCTTCTCTCGTGTCCCGCGAGGTCATCGCCGACTCCGTTGAGCTCGTGATGCATGCCGAGCGGTTTGACGCAATGGTGTCGATCGCCGGCTGCGATAAGTCGCTACCAGGGATGATGATGGCGGCGGCGCGTCTCGATCTTCCATCGGTGTTTCTCTACGGGGGCTCGAGTCTTCCCGGCCGTTACCACGGTCGCGACATCTCCATCGTCGATGTGTTCGAAGGGATTGGGGCCGAGTCCGAGGGCCGCATATCGAGAGAAGAGTTGACCCAGATCGAGAAGGCCGCCTGTCCCGGAGCCGGCTCGTGCGCCGGCATGTTCACGGCTAACACTATGGCCTCGGTGGGGGAGGCCATCGGCATCTCCCTTCCCGGCTCTGCCTCCGTGCCTGCTGTCGACCCGCGACTGCGGGAGTACGCCAAGAAGTCCGGAGAGGCGGTCATGGCGCTGGCCGAAGCCGGAATCACCGCACGTCAGATCCTGACCCGCCCCGCCTTCGAGAATGCGATCACGACGGTGATGGCTCTGGGGGGCTCGACCAACGCCGTCCTCCACTTGATGGCCATCGCCTACGAAGCCGGTGTCGAGCTGGAGCTGGAGGATTTCGACCGGATCTCACGAAAGACGCCCCACGTGGGCGACCTCAAGCCCTTCGGTCGTTTCCACATGGTCGACCTGGATCGCGTTGGAGGGGTGCCCAGCGTTCTCCGAGCCCTTCTCGACGAGGGTCTGCTACATGGTGACGTCTTGACGGTCACCGGCCAGACCATGGCGGAGAACCTCGCCGGCGCGACACCTCCAGAAGGCGAAGACGTCATCCGGCCCTTCGACGAGCCCCTCGCTCACGAGGGAGGAATCGCCATCCTCCGTGGCAACCTCGCACCCGAGGGCGCCGTAGTGAAGCTCGCCGGCATCGAACTGGAGCGGCGAGAAGGGCCGGCGCGAGTATTCGAAGGCGAGCAGAACGCCCTGGCTGCCTTGTTCTCGCATCAGATCGAACGAGGCGACGTCGTCGTGATCCGCACCGAGGGACCGAAAGGTGGTCCGGGGATGAGGGAGATGCTGCAGATCACTGCCGCCATCAAAGGCGCAGGGCTGGGCAAAGACGTCCTCCTGATCACCGATGGCCGCTTCTCCGGCGGCACGACCGGCCTGTGCATTGGTCACATCGCTCCCGAGTCGGAGGTCGGTGGGCCGATCGGGCTGGTGGAAGAGGGTGACATCGTCCGTGTCGACGTGCCGGCACGTCGTCTCGATGTGCTGGTCGACGACAACACCCTGGCGGTGAGGCGCGCCAATTGGACCCCGCGCGAGGCCCGCTATCCCAGCGGGGCCCTGGCCAAATACGCCCGATTGGTCGGTTCGGCATCCGTGGGCGCCGTCACCGGGTAGTAGCTTCCTCGACGTGACACGCCTGGGACGAGAATCCGAGCGAGGTCTTCTGGGCAGAATGGCTTCCGGGGCCGGCGAGCGCATGCTGCACGTGGTCAATCCCAACATGGTCCTCGATCACGTCGATGTGGACGCCCTGTTGGACCGGGTGGACGTCAATGCCCTCCTCGACCGGGTCGACGTCAACGAGCTTCTGGATCGGGTGGACGTCAACCGACTCTTGGATCGAGTCGAGGTGAATGATCTCATGGACCGTGTCGATGTCGATGCGCTCATGGAACGGGTCAACGTCGAAGATCTCGTGGAGCGTGCCGGCATCCCAGATATCGTCCTGGAGAGCACGAGCCATCTCACCGGGTCGGCGCTCGATCTGTTCCGGAGGCCCATCGTTGGGCTCGACGAGATCACCTTCCGGAGTCTCAACCGGATGATCGGGCGTGATCCGAACCAATACCCGAACGGCCCGGGAGATCTAATCCACTGGGTAGACGAGCATCAAACCACCAAAGTCGGGGGATTGAAGACCGGTCGCTACGCGGGCCCGTTGACTCGTTTGCTGGCGGTGATGCTCGACAGCGTGGTGGCCAGCTTCGGTTTCACTTTGCTCGTCGCCGGTCTGGTCTTTGTGATCCGGCTTTTCGCGCCCGAGTACGAGATCCCCGCAGGAAGTGGCGTTTTGTACGGGATCGCACTCGCCATGTGGTCCTTCCTCTACTTGTGGGTCAGCTACACGGTTTTCGGAAAGACCATTGGAAAGATGACCTTCGGGGTGAGGGTGGTCAGCAGTGACGGTCATGCCGTATTGCGCGCCCGGCAGACGCTTGTGCGGGTACTCACCTACCCCCTCAGCTTCGCTCTCTTCGGAATAGGCCTGCTGGGCGTCGTCTTCAATCGGGAGCGCCAGGCATGGCACGATCGATTTGCCAGGACGGCGGTGGTTTACGATTGGGGTTCTCGGACGGCGACGATGCCGACGCCTCTGGCCGATTTCTTGGAACGTCGGGGCGCGGGCGTCTAGGAGATGTCAGGGGCGGTCGTCCGGGCCGCATCGCTCTCGCCGGATGTCTCAACGGAACCGGGCCGGCGAGGTTCGTTCCGGGTCGACGCCGGCTTTGAGAAGCGGCTCAGGCAGGGGAGACCCCACGACGAGAGAGGCAAGGAGTGCCCCGTAGGCAGGAGAGGTTTGCACGCCGATCCCTCCCAGCCCAACCAGCCAGTAGAAGCCGGAGGCCGTCGGATCGGGCCCGATCACCAGATCCCGGTCAGGGGCAAAGGTTCGAAGGCCCGTCCATTGGGAGTTGACCGTGCGGATGTCGAGTGTCGTGGCCTCGTTGATCCTCTCGATTGCAAGAGCGACATCTTCCATTCGCGGCCTGGGATCGGTCGGCTCGGACGGAGTCTCCTCTGCCAGCGAGCAGAGGAACTGGACGCCGTCGGGACGCAGGTACCAGTTCTCGTGCGTTTCCACCACCATTGGCCAGTCGGCTGACTCCTGGCTGCCGGGGACCATGAAGGCCGTTCGCCGGTATGGCTGCAGCCCGACTCGAGCCACCCCGGCCATGTCGGCGATGACGTCGCCCCACGCTCCCGTGGCGTTGATCACCGCTTTCGTGGCCAGGCTTCGTCCCGCTGCGGTGACCACCCACGTCGAGCCTTCTCGGACGATCCCGGAGACCGGAGCGGTCGTGATCACTTCTGCATCGTGGCTCCTGGTGATCCTCACGAAGGCCTGGTGGAGGGCAGCCACGTCGATGTCCGCGCCGGATGGCTCGTAGAGACCGCCGGCCACCCAGTCATCACGCATTGCCGGCATGCGCTCCAAAACGCGGTGGCGGTCGATCAATTCGTTGTGGGCTCCGTTGGCCCGCCCCAGTTCGGCCTTCACCTCGAGGTCGCCCAACCCTCTCTCGTCGGCCACCCACATCACGGACCGGTCGGAGAGCAGCGGGGCGTCCACGGAACCCGCGGGTGGGGCCTCGAGGAATGGTCTCGCTGCTCTGACCAGCGGGCGTGAGCCGGCGGATCCGTAGTTCTCCACGAGCATCGCAGCCGATCGTCCCGAGGTGTGATATGCGAGACTCGACTCCATCTCCAACAACACGACAGAACCAAGCGGAGCGAGATGGGCAGCCGCCGAGATGCCGGCGAAGCCGCCACCGATGACGACGAAATCGATCACGGGTTGACGATCACCCGACCGACAGCCTTCCGATCGGCCACCCACTGCAATGCAGATGCTCCGTCATCGAGGCTGTAGCGCTTTTGGATGATCGGGTCGATCTTGCCCTCAGCGGCCCACTCGATTATCTGTGCGAAGTTCTCCCTATGACGCTCCGGTTCCTCCTGGGTGAACCGGCCCCAGAAGACTCCGACGATGGCATTTCCCTTGAGGAGGGGAAGGTTCAGCGGTATCTGCGGGATGTCGCCTGCGGCAAACCCGACGACGAGCAGTCTTCCCCCCCATTTGGTCGACCGCAGCACCTGTTCGGTGACTTCACCCCCCACCGGGTCGTAGACGACATCCACGCCACCGTCGGTCAGCTCGTCGATGGCATCGCGGATCGACACCTGGTCGTATCTGATGACAGCGTGCGCCCCTGCCTCGAGCGCGGCCGCCGCCTTCTCGTCGGATGACACGGCTGCCAGCACGCGAGCCCCGAGGATGTTGCCGATCTGAACGGCGGCCATCCCAACTCCGCCTGATGCGCCGAGCACGAGGAGGGTCTCCCCATCCGAGAGCTTGGCTCGATCGACGAGAGCGTGATACGACGTGCCGTACCCACCTGGAAGGGTGCTTGCTGTGTTGCTGTCGATGTTGTTCGGGATTCGGGCGGCGTTGTTGGCCGCGATGACCGCTTTCTCCGCGAGGCCACCGTAAAAGGTGAACCCGGCCACCCGGTCTCCCACTGACAGTCCGGGAGCCTGATTTGCGACGATCACCGTTCCTGCCAGCTCGTAGCCCGGTGCGAACGGCGGGTCGGGCCTGATCTGGTATTGACCCTTGACCATCAGGGTGTCGGCGAAGTTGACGGTGACGGCCTCGACCTCGACCAGGACCGAACCGGGGCCCGGCTCCGGATCGGGTAGTTCGCCTACGCGGAGCGACTCGATCCCCGTGTAGTCGTCGCAAATGAGGGCTCTCATGTCGGGCAGACTAAGACCCGCGACGTGGGGTCTGCGCTTCTGACACAATCGAGGGGTGCCCGTAGAGCCACTTCCATCCCGGTTCGATCTCCCTGACCCGCGCACAGCAGACGGAGACGTCGTCGCCGTAGGTGGGGATCTCGAGGCGGGGACACTGCTGCAGGCCTATCGCCATGGGATGTTCCCCATGGGTCTCCCCGACGGCCACCTGGGATGGTGGTCGCCCGTGGACAGAGCCGTGATCCCGCTCAACGGACTGCGCGTGACACGCTCTCTCCGACAATCCACCCGCCGTTACCTGATTTCGGTCGATGAGGATTTCGAGGCGGTCATCGGGTGGTGTGCTGAGATCGACCGTCCCAACGGATGGATCACCGAGGAGTTCATAGATGCGTACACGAGGCTCCACGAGCTCGGCTGGGCGCACTCGATCGAGGTATGGGACGCCGACCATGAACTCGTCGGCGGTCTCTACGGAGTGTCTATAGGAGGGCTGTTCGCAGGGGAGAGCATGTTCCATCTCGCTCGCGATGCGTCCAAGGTGGCTCTCGTCCATCTGGTGGTCGTGATGAACCAGGGTGGTCGCCTTCTCGATGTCCAATGGCTGACTCCCCACCTGGAGTCGCTGGGAGCGGTCGTGATCGGTCGGGAGGAGTATCTCCGCCGGCTGCCGCACGCGTTGGCCGCCCCTGGACCTTTCGCAGTCGACGATGGTTAAAGTCGCCCGCGTGCTTCAGGGAGAAGGATGGCGCAAGCCTTAGTTGCGGGCATCGACCTGACAACCATGGGCCGTCGGGTTGCGGATCGTGCCCGTATGGTGGCCGAGGGGCTCGACAGGAGCGTCGAACTGGTGCACGTCCTCGAGCCGGTGGGCGAGGCGATGATCGACCCCGGGCTGGCCCGGCTCATGCGGGAACATCAGAAGCAGGAAGCCAGGAGGATCGCCGATTGGATCTCAGAGCGCTCTGCGGTGGACGTGACGCTCGACGTGGTCAAGGGTTCTCCTGCTTGGGAGCTCGCTTCACGTGCCAAGAAGGCCGACCTCGTGGCTCTTGGGTCCTCGACGGTCGATGCCTTTTCGGGTGGCCCGGTGACGCTGCGTGTCGCCCGAATGGCACTCAGCGACGTTCTCATCGTGCGCCGTCAACCACGGGTCCCATACCGGCGGATCATCGCAGCCGTGGATTTCTCGGAGGCTTCGCGGATGGCGGTGACGCGAGCATTGGAGATGTTTCCGGGAGCGGACGTCACCGCGATGTACTCCCTGCCGTCGAGGTTCGATCCGATCCTGTCGGATGCCGGGCTGTTCAACGAGGAGATGGAAGCCTCGAGAGGCAACCGCATCGAGGCAGCCAAAGACCGGATGCTCGAGTTCACCCAATCGTGGAACGGCGACATCCGCACGATGGTCACCGACGGCCCGCCGGCCGAGAACATCGACGAGGCAGTCCGTCGGCGCGGGGCAGACCTGGTAGTGGTGGGTAGCCGGGGTGCATCGGCGACCCGCATGGTGTTGTTGGGAACCGTTCCAGAGGCGTTGGTCGGCCACGCCCCCTGCGACGTGCTGATCGCCCGGGCACCGTCCACGTTCAGACGGCCCTGACACGGTTCTGTGCGGGTTTGCGCCAACTCTGTTGCCACACAACGGTTCAGGAAGCGTTGGCTAGAGCCGCCTTCACCGCCCGACCAACATAGACCTTGGCCAGATGGGTCTTGTACTCCTCGGATCCGTAGAGGTCCTCGAGCACGGTGATGTCATCGACGGCCTTCTCTGCTGCTGCCTTGACGACGCCGTCCGACCCGTCTGTTCCGACGAGCGCACGAGCGACTCCTTCCGCGAGTTGCGGCCTGGTGCCCACACCCGTCACGGCTATCCGGGCGTCTTCGATGGAACCGTTGGACGTCTTCACCCAGGCAGCGGCTCCGGCGACGGCATAGTCGGAGCGGCCCCCACGCCGCCCCAGCTTGTCGTATGCCGATCCCTCGCCAGAGCCCGCTTTGGGTATGCGTATCGAAGTCAGGATCTCGCTTGGCTCGAGCGCGGATGTGAGGGAGTCGACAAAGAAGTCTGCCGCTGCGATTTCGCGTGTCCCCGACGACGACCGGGCGACCATGATCGCACCACACGCCAATGCACCTGCCGGCTGGTCCGCGGCGACATCGGCATGGGCCAGGGCACCGCAAGTCGTGCCCCGGTTCCGAACCTGGACGTCGCCTGTGAGTGACGCCGCAGTGGACAGGGCCGCGGCGTGGGTCTTGATCACGTCGCTCGAAGCGGTTGTGGCATGACGCACCAGGGCGCCGATCTCGATGTGGTCGCCGTAATCGCCGATTCCGTCGAGGTCGGGGATGCGGGCGATGTCGACGACGAGGCCAGGGGAGAAGAGACGCAGCTTCATGAGAGGGATGAGGCTCATCCCGCCCGCCATCACCTTCGAATCCTCACCGAGTGCGTCCAGAGCGTCTTCGAGGGAGGTGGGAGCGATGTAATCGAACTCTCGGGGGTACATCAGCCCTCCTTTTCCCAATCGGGTGGCGGGGGCTCTTCTCCTCGGATCTTGGCTGCCGCGTACTCGACCGCTCGGACGATGTTGTGATACCCGGTGCAGCGGCAGAGGTTGCCATCGATGCCATGGCGGATCTCGGTCTCGCTGGGGTTGGGGTTCTCGTCGAGGAGGGCGATCGACGACATGATCATGCCTGGCGTGCAGAACCCGCACTGGAGGCCGTGCCGCTCCCAGAATCCCTCCTGTACCGGATGCAGCTCCCCGTCTCGTGCCACGCCTTCGATGGTGGTGATGTCGGCGCCCTCGGCCTGCACGGCGAACATCGTGCACGACTTGACGGCCTTCCCGTCGACGTGGACGGTGCAAGCGCCGCAGTAGCCGGTCTCACAGCCGACGTGGGTCCCGGTCAACCTCTGGTCATCTCTGATGAAGTGGACCAGGAGGGTGCGTGGTTCGACGTCCGCGCTGACCGCCCTGCCGTTGATCGTCATTGATACTTCCATGCGAGGCAACACGCTAGCCAAGCGGTTTGTACAACTCCGAGGAGGCGGACGTCACTCTCACATCGGTTTGCTCACTCGATGAGGAGGTGATCAGGGAAGCAATACTTCCACGTCTCTCCAGGCTCGAGTGACCGCACCAGAGGATGCCCGTCCTGTTCCCAGTGTCTGCGGGCATGGCGGTTCTTCGAGTTGTCGCAGCAGCCGACCTGCCCGCAAACAAGGCATGCCCTGAGGTGAACCCACGTGTCCCCGGTGGCAACGCACTGCTCGCAGACGTCGGATTGGGGGGCGGCCTCACCTTCGAGCC
>DASUUP010000196.1:0-2368 GCA_036373995.1 Acidimicrobiia bacterium | reverse complement strand
GTGTGCAGAAGACGGCGACCTTGACGTCTTTGCCGGTGCCGTTGGGCAGGGCGACGGTGCCCCTCACCAACTGATCGGCCTTACGGGCATCGATGCCCAGGGTGTAGACGACCTCGACCGTCTCGTCGAATTTAGCCTTGGCCAGGGTCTTGACCAGATCGAGAGCCTCGCGTGCGGTATAGCGGTGCTCTTTGTCGTACGACGAGGCAGCCTCGCGGTACTTCCTTCCATGTCCCATGTGTCTCTCCTTGTGGTCCAGGCGGCCCATCTCGGACCTCCCACTCTGCGGTTTCCCTCCGTTCTGTGTCGATTTTCCCGTCTCTGGGACGGGTTATTCGACACAGAAGTGCTCATCACCACCGCCAGTCCGATTGCCTCGGACTGGGGGCTAATTGCATTAGCCGTCGACAACGATTCCCATCGAGCGTGCGGTGCCCTCCACGACCCTCATGGCGCCTTCGATGTCGATGGCGTTGAGGTCGGGCATCTTGATCTCGGCGATCTCCTTGACCTGCGCCCGAGTGACCCGGCCCACCTTTTCCTTGTTGGGCTCACCGGATCCTTTGTCGATGCGGGCCGCCTGACGCAGCAGCGCTGCAGCGGGCGGCGTCTTGGTGACGAAGGTGAAGGAGCGATCCTCGTAGATCGAGATCTCGACCGGGACGATCTGGCCCCGATTGTTCGCAGTGGCCTCGTTGTACGCCTTGACGAAGTCCATGAGATTGACGCCATGCGGGCCGAGGGCGGTACCCACCGGCGGTGCCGGGGTGGCCTGCCCTGCGGGCAGCTGGAGTTTCAGTGTTGTGACGAGTTTCTTTCTACCCATGAGTGGCTTTCCTGGTTGTCCTGGCTAGTTCTTCTGGATGTCCTCGAAACCGAGCTCGACGGGAGTGTCCCGGCCGAAGATGTTGACGAGCACGACGACTTTCTGTTGGTCGACGTTGAGCTCTTCGATGACTCCGTTGAAGTCCGCGAACGGGCCGGTGACGACCCGGACCTGCTCGCCCACATCCCACTCGGGCTTGAAGCGTGGCTTGCCCTTCTCCTCTTCCTCCTGCACGCCGAGGAAGCGCTCCACCTCACGACGTGAGAGCGGTGTCGGCTTCTGGGCGTTGCCGGCGACGAAACCGGTGACGCCTGGAGTGTTCCGGACGGCGTACCAGGAGTCGTCGTCGAGGCTCATCCGAACCAGGATGTAGCCGGGGAAGACCTTCTTGGGAACCGTGACCTTCTTGCCGCCCTTGAACTCGACGACGTCTTCCATGGGGATGTGGACCTCGAAGATGCGGTCCTCCATGTGCATCGACTGGATTCGGGTCTCGAGGTTGGCCTTGACCTTGTTCTCGTAACCCGAATAGGAGTGGATCACATACCAGTCGCCGGGGAGGTCGTACGGGCTGGTCGGCTTGGGGGCCTCGACGATCTCGTCCGCCGCCTCTTCGGCGGCCTCATCGGCCGTCTCTTTGGTGGTTTCCTCGACGGCCTCGTCCTTGGTCTCGACGACCTCGTCCGTGGTCTCGACGACCTCTTCTTCGGTCGTCTCCTCTACTTCGGTCTCCTCGACTTCAGTCTTCCCGGTGGTCTCGACTACTTCAGCCATCAGCTCCTCAAATCCACGAGCCAGAGCACGAACTGCTTGGCAGCCACGTCGAAGCCGAAGATGACCCCGGTCAGCACCACCGATGTGATCAGAGTCACGGAGGTGAACGCGATCATTTGCTCCCGTGTTGGCCAGGTGACCTTCCGGAGCTCGACGCGGACCTCGTGCAGGTAGTCCTTGACGCGGGCGAAGAGTGTCTTGCGCTCTCCGCTCTCCGGAGCGCGGTTTTGCAGCGACGCCGCCTTGCGCTGCGCCCGGGACTGTCCGGCTTGTTCCTTCTTGCGGCGACGCTCCTCAGCTTCCTGAAGGCGACGTATCTGTCTGTTGCTCATGACTTGATCAATCCTGTACCACTCATTGTTCCACTGTGGCAGGGGTGGAGGGACTCGAACCCCCATCCTCCGGTTTTGGAGACCGGCGCTCTAGCCAGTTAGAGCTACACCCCTCGGGGGTCCGCGGGTCGCCCAAGTATAAGGGCGGCCGCTTTCCTGTGGAAAGTCAGCGGGGCGAAGAGAGAAACCGAATAGAAAAACCGGAATGAGAAGCCTGGCCGTTGCTGTCATCGAAGCATCGCAGTCCTGAGGCTCGGGGATTATCCCGGGCCCGCCCCCTTCGAACCGGCGGCTTGGGCACAAATCGGGTGATGTGAACTTGGTACAACCTGAGGATGTCCTCGCTCGTTGTATGAGCGTGGATGGAAATGCTGAGGTGTACGTCAAGTACCGCGACGACCTGTTGCGATACGCAACGTCGTTGGTTGGCCCATCG
>DASUUP010000195.1:0-9225 GCA_036373995.1 Acidimicrobiia bacterium | reverse complement strand
GTAGGAGTCGAGCTTCACCACGTCCGCCGTCTTCTTGCGGCCGCCGAAGTTGCGGGGCGCGGCGTCTTCGGCCGGGTAGCCGAGGGCGATGGCGTACCGGGCGACGGCTCCATCGGGGACTCCGAGGAACTCGGCTGCCTCCCGGTACCGGTGCAGTGTTATCGGACATGAGGCGACTCCGAGGGCCCTGGCGGCGAGCATCATGTTCTGGGCGGCGCGCCCGATGTCGAACATGTTTCCGCCCGGCTCCTGAACGAGCACGATCGTCGCCGCAGAGTCGCGCACCGGCTGGGTGAAGTCACCGTGCTCAGCGAGCGATTGGATCCGTTCGGGGTCGGTGACGGCGATGAACGACCAGTCCTGGCTGTTCTTGGAGCTACCCGTCCAGCGGCCGGCTTCGAGGATTGCGCCGAGGTCCTTGTTGCTCAGCGGATCGGGTCTGTAGTCGCGAATGGCGCGCAGTCCGAGGATGAATTCGTAGGTGTCTGCCATGACTCCGATCCTATGCACCGCGCTGCGGTGTCCCATCTCAGCTCCTCGGGTAGAGGATCATCTGCGTCGCCCGAAATAGAGCGAGTTTTCGCCCGCTCGTCTCATCGGCCACTTCCACGTCCCACACCTGGGTGGTGCGTCCGGCGTGAACCATCCTGGCCTCGGCCACCATCACGCCCTCCAGGAGTGTCCCTGTGAAGTTCGACTTGAGCTCGATCGTGGTGAAACCGGTCGCCCCCTCGGGCCAGTTGGCGACACATCCATACCCCGCAGCCGTGTCGGCGAGTGTGATCACCGCTCCGGCGTGGAGGAATCCGTTTGGGGCGAGATGGATCGGCTGGATCGCACAGCGCATGCGGGCCGAGCCGTCACCGAGCTCGACCAGCTCGAGCCCGACGTGTCCCGGAAACGTGTGCTCCGAAGCTTGGCGAAGGTTTTCGGCGATGGTCTCGAGATCTCGCTGATCTGACATGGGCGCGGCGACGATAGCCCTGCGATTCGTTAGGTTGCTGGCCACCAAGCCCATCCCGAGGAGTCTCTACGCCATGCCCACACCCACCCCGCACATATCGGCCGTGCCGGGAGATTTCGCTCCCACGGTTCTGCTTCCGGGCGACCCACTGCGGGCGAAGCACATCGCCGACAACTTCCTCGACGACGTCAGCCAGGTCAACGAAGTTCGCAACATGCTGGGTTTCACCGGTTCTCACCAAGGTGTGCCGATTTCTGTGATGGGCACGGGAATGGGGATCCCGTCGGCCTCGATCTATGCCACCGAGCTCGTGAACGAGTACGGCGTCCAGCGTCTGATCCGCGTCGGCTCCTGCGGGGCTGTCACCGAGAAGGTGGATGTGCGGGACGTGATCCTCGCCATCGGCGCCTGCACCGACTCGCTGGTGAACAGGACCAGGTACGGAGGTTTGGACTTCGCGGCCACCGCCGACTTCCGGCTGCTCAAGGCGGCGGCCGATGCCGCCGAAGCCAAGGGCATCGAGGTCAAGGTGGGCAATGTCCACTCCACGGATCTGTTCTACAACCCCGACCCTGAGGCGTTCGATCGCATGGAGGCCATGGGCGTCCTCGCTGTGGAGATGGAGGCGGCGGGCCTCTACGGAGCGGCCGCCGAGCACGGTGGTCGAGCTCTCACCATCTGCACCGTGTCCGATCACATCCGGACGGGAGAGTGGCTGACCTCCGATGAGCGGCAGACCACGTTCAACGAAATGGTCGAGATCGCTCTCGAAGCCGTGAAGATCGACATCGGCTGAGGGGATCGGGTTCTGACCCGATGGGATCGGGTCGGCCGCGTGAAATCGGGTTGAACCTGATGGAAGCGAGCTGGCGGCCCTGACCGAGTCGTAATGGGTGTTTAGCCCATTACTCATTACGCTAAGGTGGCCCGCCCATGTCACAGAGCACGAGAATCGATCGTTCCGCGGTTCGTCGCGGCATTACCGACGCGCTGCCGCTCTACGTCCCGGCGGTGCCTTTCGCGCTCGTGATCGGTCTCGCCATCGTCGAGGCGGGGATCAACCCCTTTGCCGGTTGGTCCGGGTCATGGTTGATCTTTGGCGGAGCCGCCCAGCTGACTCTGGTGACCCTGCTCGGGTCGGGGGCGGCCGTGATCGCAGCCGTCACGGCGGCGTTGGTGGTGAATGCGCGCCACCTCATGTACTCGGCTGCCTTGGCTCCGACGTTCCAACACCAGCCCCGGTGGTTCCGCTGGATGGGGTCCTATGTGCTGATCGACCAGATGTTCGCCTTGGCCAGCATCGAGGCTCCGGAGGCCGATCCCGTTTCGTTCCGCTCCTACTACCTGGCTGCGGGCGCCACCTTCTGGACGCTCTGGCAGGCGACGACCGCTCTCGGCATATTCATCGGCCCGGCGGTCCCCGAGGAATGGAATCTCGAGTTCGCGGTCCCGCTCCTGTTCATCGGTCTGATCGTCATCGGCATCGACAGGTGGACCAAGGTCGTTGCCGCTCTGGCCGGCGCCGGGGTCACCTATATGGCGGCCGGAATGCCCAATCGCACCGGCCTCCTGGTCGGAGCCCTCGTCGGGATTCTCGCCGGGACCATCGCCGAGAGGGTCGCGAAGTGACTGCGTTCATCGCCACGGTGATCGTGGGCGTCGGCACCTATGTGAGTCGCGCCATCTTCATCCTCGCCCTCGCCAAACGTCGTATCCCCGATGCTGTCATGGTTTCGCTGCAGTTCGTGGCTCCCGCGGTGCTGGCCGCTCTGGTCATCTCTGTCCTGACCACCGACGACGGGTCGGTGGCACTTGGCATTCCAGAGCTGGGTGCTTTCGTCGCCGGGGGCGTTATGGTCTACAAGACCCGCAACCACATCCTCACCCTCATCGTCGGCATGACGGTCTTCTGGGTTCTCAGGGCGCTTCTTTAGGACGACTCAGTCGTCGTAGAGGATCGACATGCAGGTGAGCCCGCCAGCGGCCGTCCGCCATCGGTCACGATCGCCCGATCGAACGTGGACGGTATCTCACGTATCAGGGCCGTTGGCATTTCGCGATGTCAAGTCCGAAAAGGTCGACTTCGCCCGACGCGGCCGACCGTTCCGGGTCTATTTTCAGTCCGCCGCCGGAGTTGATGGAGGCTCCTGTGGCGGGAGGAGCAAATGACTGATACGCAAGAGCGAGCCCCAGCTCCGCCGTCGGGTGGTGGTACGGGTCTCGACAACTACTTCAAGCTCACCGAGCGAGGTACCACGGTCGGGACGGAGATAAGGGCCGGCTTCACCACGTTCCTGGTGATGGCCTACATCATCTTCGTCAACCCCGGCATACTCGCCGAGCCGCTGGGTTTCGATCCGGGTGCGGTCGGCGCTGCCACCGCGCTGGTTGCAGGACTGCTCACGATTCTCATGGGAGTCGTGGCCAACGTGCCTCTGGCAATGGCAGCCGGCCTGGGGATCAACGCCGCAGTTGCCTTCGGCCTGGTCTTGGGCGACGGTCTGACGCCGGAAGGCGCTATGGGTGTCATAGTCATCGAGGGCGTCGTGGTTGCCGCCCTCGTGCTCGTAGGCCTGCGGGAGGCGATAATGAACGCGGTCCCGGTGAGCCTGAAGCGGGCCATTGGAGTCGGCATCGGGCTGTTCATCTTGTTCATCGGGTTCGTCAATGGAGAGCTCATCGGGCCGGGCACACCCGTGGTCGAGTTCGTCTTTCCGAACACGGCCGGTGCATGGGTTACGTTGGTGGGTCTTGGCATAACCGTCTTGCTCTACGCGAGAAAGGTGCCCGGGGCACTCATCATCAGCATCCTGGCGACCACCGTGGTCGCCTTGCTCTGGGATGTCGCAGTTGTGCCCGAGAACTTCTCCGTGTCACCCAGTTTCGACACTCTCGGTGCGTTCGACCTGGGCAACGTGTTCGATCATCTCGGCCTGGTGGCCGCCTTGTTGACGATATTCAGCTTCATGCTGACCGACTTCTTCGACACCATGGGTACGGCGACGGCAATAACGGAGCAGGCTGGCCTGACCGACGACGAGGGCAACATCGAGGACATCGGCAAGCTGCTGTTTGTCGACTCGATCGGCGCGGCGGCCGGTGGTGCTGCGGGCGTCAGCTCCAACACCAGCTATATCGAGAGCTCCGCCGGTGTGGCAGAAGGAGGACGGACCGGGTTGACCTCGGTCGTCGTCGGGGTCCTCTTCCTCTTGGCCGTCTTCCTTTCGCCGCTGGCCGGGATCGTCCCTCCCCAGGCGACGGCTCCAACCCTGATCCTGGTCGGGTTCCTCATGGCGAGCCTCATCAAGGGCATCGACTTCGACGATCTCGAAGAGGGGTTCCCTGCTCTCCTGGCAATCATCCTGATGCCGATCACCTTCAGCATCACCGTCGGAATCGGGGCAGGCTTCGTGATGTACACGTTCATCAAGGTGGTCAAGGGCAAGGCCGGTGAGATCCATCTCCTCATGTGGGTGGTCTCGATCGCTTTCCTCATCTACTTCGGTCAGGCAGTCCTGGGCGCAGCCATATCCGCATAGACGATGGGGAGAGGCCGCGCTGGTCCCTCCCCGTTTCTTCGCATAGTCTCGGAGGTCATGCCCGACTGCTGTGACCCGGGACCGTACGGCCGTCTCTTCGATCGGAAAGAGGCGGAGCGACGCCTCGAGAGATACCGCAGGAGAGGTCTCGACGGCATGGCGTCGAAGCTGGCGTCCTATCTACGCGACAGAGACTTACACGGCCGATCCGTCCTCGAGGTGGGTGGTGGCATCGGTGACTTCCACGTCGAGCTACTCGGCGCAGGTGCGGCCAATGCCGTCAATGTGGAGCTGTCGGGCGGGTATGAGGACAGCGCCGCCGAACTGGCTCGGGCTGAAGGGGTCAGCGACCGCATCGAGCGACGTCTCGGTGACTTCGTCGAGGAGCAGGATCTGGTCGACCCGGCGGACGTCGTCGTGCTCAATCGGGTGATCTGCTGCTATCCCTGGATGGAGCGAATCATGGAGGCATCGGTCGTCAAGACCCGCTGGCTCCTGGCGATCGCCGTTCCCCGTGACCGTCTGATGTCACGGGTGGCGGTGACATTCGGCAACGGGATCCAGAAACTCAGCGGGCACGACGTCGAATCACACGTCCATTCGGTGGCGGGGATGGAGGCGATCGCGGCTCGATCGGGGATGACACAGGTCTTCACCGAGTCCGGGCTGATCTGGCGGGGAGTGGTCTTCGAGAGACTCTGAACGCGCGTTTGATCCCTTCAGCAACTTCAGTTATCATTGAAACAAATGAAACCGACACCTGCCCAACACGAGTTCGTTGAGCATATGGGCCGTTGGTGGGAGACCGGCACCGGCAGCCGTGCCGCCGGACGAATCCTCGGTTGGCTGATGATCTGCGATCCCACGCACCGGTCCGCCGGAGCGCTCGTCGACGAGCTCGACCTGAGCGCCGGATCGGTGTCGACCCAGCTCCGTCTGCTGGAGAGCCTTCAGTTCGTCGAGAAGATGACGTTTCCGGGTGACCGGGTCACCTACTACCAGCTCAAGCCCGATGTTTGGATGACCGTCATGGCCTCTGAGATGGACCACCTCGACCGCATGAAGAAGATCTCCGAGGTCGGGGCCAACGTGGTGCCTCGGGAGCGCCCGGAACGGGTGACCGATGTCGGGCTCATCGCACAGTTCTTCTTGGACAAGTGGCCATCGTTCATGGACGAGCTGAAGGCCTACATCGAGAAAGAGAGAAAGACATGACTGATGTGGCGATCCTCACCGAGGGTCTGACCAAGCACTACGGGGAAGTGAAGGCACTCGTCGACCTCGACCTCGAGGTGAGGATGGGCGAGGTCTTCGGGTTTCTCGGGCCCAACGGTGCCGGCAAGACGACGATGATCAGGTCTTGCCTCGACCTCATCCACCCCACCGCGGGAAGGGCAACCCTGGTCGGGCTCGACTCGCATGCCGATTCGGTCGAGATCCGCAAACACATTGGCTATCTGCCGTCGGATCTCTCGATGTACACCGACCTGACCGGCCGCGACATGGTCACATACTTCGCCAATCTGCGCGGTGGCGTCGATCACTCGTATGTGAATGAGCTCGCGGGGCGTCTCCAAGCCGACCTCGGAAAGAAGGTGGGCGATCTCTCCTCGGGCAACCGCCAAAAGATCGGGCTCATCCTCGCTTTCATGAGCAGGCCGCGGCTGATCATCATGGACGAGCCGAGCACTGGGCTCGATCCGCTCGTGCAGCGCGAGTTCCAACTGATGATGCGGGAGGTCGCCCTGGACGGCCGATGTGTGTTTCTCTCCAGTCACACGCTCTCCGAGGTGCAGCGGGTCGCCGACCGTGTCGGCATCATCCGTTCCGGTCATCTCGTAGATGTCGAGTCGGTCGACGACCTCAGGTCGAAGGCCATCCGGACCGTGGAGCTTCATTTCGACGCCCCGGTCGACGCCTCCGTGTTCGAGTCGGTGGAAGGTGTCAGGGACGTCATGGTCGCCGATCACCACGCCACCATGTCGTTCGACGGTCAGATGGACGCACTGTTGCGGGTGGCGACCGAGCATTACTCCCTGGTCGACGTCAACACCCAGGAAGCCGATCTCGAAGAGATCTTCCTCGAGTACTACCGCCAGGAGGAGGCGACAGTCTGATGTACGCCAACGTCTTCACGAAGTCGATCCGAGACCGTCTCGGCTCGGGTGTGATCGGCGTCGTCGCCCTGGGCGCCACCCTTCTGTTCGGGCTGTGGGCTTACCAGGACGTCGACATCAGCTTCTACTACGACCTTCCGGTCGGGGTCCTGGAGTTGATGGGCATCGATCCCGAGACCTTTGGTGTCGCCTCGATGGCCTACGGCGCGATGTACGACTTCATGGGTGCATTCATCGTCGGTGGCATCGCCATCAGCATCGGCGCCGCCGCCATCGCCGGTGAGGAGCAAGTCGGGACGTTCGGCCTCCTCCTCGGAAACCCGGTGAGCAGACGTGGCGCCCTAATGTCGAAGACCGCCTCACTGGTGTTGATCCTGGCCATCATGGGGGTCCTCCTGTGGGGAGCCGCGGTCCTCTCCGCGGACCTGATCGGTGTCGATGCCAGCGGCGTCCACCTGGGCGCCATCTCTGTGGCCTTGACCCTCAATGGCTTGCTCTACGGGCTCCTCGCCCTGGCCATCGGCTCGTGGACTGGCCGTCGGGGGCGGGCGTCGGGCGTGGCGGCCGGCGTAATGGTTCTCGGCTACCTGGGGGCAAGTCTGCTTCCTCTGGTCGATCAGGACGGGCTGGCTCACATCTTCCCCTGGTACTACTACAGCTCGAACTCTCCCCTGAACAACGGTCTCGATTGGGGTGACGTCGCCGTGTTGGCCGGTCTGTCGGTCCTTTGCTTCGTCGCGGCCTGGATAGGCATTCAGCGGCGCGACCTCAGAGAGAAAGGCGCCGAAGCCACCCTGGCCGACCGGCTCCGTGCCAATCCGATGACACAGAAGATGATGGACCGTATCGCTGGGTCGGCGCGGGTCTCTGGAGTCGCGGTCAAGTCGGCGTCGGAGTTCCAGGGCCTGCTCACCGTGACCGCCGGGATCATGTTCTACATGGGTTTCTTCATCCCCATTCTGTACAACTTCATCCCGACCGATTTCGTCGAGATCTTCGCCACCTTCCCCGATGCCCTCATCGCCATGATCGGTGGGGTCGACATGTCCACACCGGCCGGGTTCATGACCGGTGAGATCTTCTCGCTGGTTGGGCCGATTGCGATCATCGTCTTGCTCGCCAGCATGGGAGCCAGAGCACTCGCCGGGGAAGAGGAATCACACACGATGGGGCTGCTGCTCGCCAACCCGATCTCGCGAGGGGAAGTGGTCGTCAAGAAGGCTCTGGCCATGGTTGCGCTGGCGATTGCTTTCGGCGTGGCCACCGCTTTCGGGACTTGGGTCGGTGCACTCGTGGGAGGTCAGGAGGAGATAACACTCGAGGGGGTCGTATCCATCTCAGTGCTTCTCACCCTCTTCGGTCTGGTGTTCGGGGCTGTGTCGCTCCTGACGAGCGCCGCCACCGGGCGGCGGAGGCTGGCGACATGGGCCACGACCGGCGTCGCTTTGGTCACGTGGTTCATGTTCACATTCCTCTCACTCACCCAGTCGGCAGCGGCCCTGGCCAATTTCTCTCCGTTCCAGTGGTACCTGGGGAGCGACCCATTGGTGAATGGGATGAGCTGGCTGGATGCCGCCCTGCTCGCCGGCACCTTCGTCGCCCTGGTCGCCACCTCGGTGCCGCTGTTCGCCAGACGCGATCTGCGCGGCTGATTGGGACTCCCGAAACGGTGTCGAATAGCGTGAGGGCATGACCGAGTTCTTCTTCGATGCTCATTCTGTCTGGCAGTACGTGACACTGGCTGCTGTCGTCGTCGCTCTCGTTTTTTCGTTCCAAACGGAGATGACCCCGACCTCGGAGAGGGTCTACCGACTCACCGCCGTTGTCGTCGACATCCAGGTGGCGCTCGGAATGGTGCTCTGGCTGGCCAGTTCCGGATGGAGTATCGGCTTGGTGCAGGGCTGGCTCCACCCCCTTGTCGGCCTGGCCGCGCTCGCAGTCCTGCATGCCTTCGTGGCCCGAGCCCGCGCCGCCGGAGCGGAAGAGGGCAACAGAGCGTTCCGGACGGGGATAATCCTCGCCGGTCTGTTGGTGGTGTCTGCCATCGGCATCGGCGAGATGGCCTGACGCCCAGGTGTAGATTCCGCCTCCTCAGACACAGGAGGGAATCTTGTCAGCCGAGTCGAAATTCGCCGACACCGACCGTCTTCGCATTCACTATCTGGCGTCAGGCCCTGCCGACGGTGAGCCGGTGATCCTGATCCACGGCAATCTCGCCACTGGACGGTTCATGGAGGGCATCCTCGAGGACCTCCCGAAGGGCTATCGCGGCATTGCCCCGGACATGCGCGGCTTCGGCGACACCGAGCCCCAGCCAATCGACGCCACCAGGGGTTTGCGAGATTGGGCCGATGACATTCATGCCCTGGTGCAGGCTCTGGCCATCACCCAACCCATTCATCTGGTCGGCTGGTCGACCGGTGGCGCTGCCATCGCCAGTTACACCATCGACCGGCCCGACCGCGTTCGGTCGATCACATTCATCGATCCCGTGTCTCCCTACGGGTTCGGCAGCACCAAGGACTCAGCGGGTGCAGCCTGTTTCGATGACTATGCGGGGTCGGGCGGTGGAGGAGTCGTACCCGAGTTCGTGGAGCGCCTCGCC
>DASUUP010000194.1:0-4976 GCA_036373995.1 Acidimicrobiia bacterium | reverse complement strand
TCTCGCCCTCAGCCGGCGCGTATCCGAAGTGGCGAAAACCGTCGATCACCTGCTCTGGTGATCCCCGGCTGATCCCCAACTGGAGTCGTCCACCGGCGATCAGGTCGGCCGCCCCGGCATCCTCGACCATGTAGTGAGGGTCCTCGTATCGCATGTCGATCACTGCGGTGCCGATCTCGATCCGGTTGGTTCGTGCGCCGACGGCTGATAGGAGAGGGAAAGGTGAGCCGAGCTGCTGGGCGAAATGGTGAACGCGGTAGTAGGCGCCGTCGACACCGAGCTCCTCAGCGGCGACGGCGAGTTCGATCGACTGGAGGAGGGCGTCGGAGGCGGTGCGCACTTGGGAATGGGGTGAGTCCGACCAGTGGCCGAACGAGAGAAAGCCGATCTTCTTCACGATGCGATCAGTTTGGCGCGTTCGAATGGGATTTCAGGTCCGGGAGCTCACGCTCCTCCGTCGGTCGCCCGTAGCGCATCACGAGGTTGCCAGGGCCAACGGGCTTCGGTCTCCACTTGGAGAGCGACGCTTAGGAAGGTTCGGATCAAGACGATCAACCCCAGCACTCCAACACTGGTGAACGTAGGTGATATGGCCACGGTGCGGATGATGTCCCCGGCCACGAGGAACTCCAGGCCGAGAAGGATGGCCCGCCCTAGGGTCTGGCGGTAAAGCGAGTATGCCTCTGATGTCCGGCTTCCAACGGCGCCCACCCCGAACCGCACACTGGCGGCCACCGCACCCACCACGATGATCAAGATCCCCGCAACATCGACACCCTTGCCGACGGCCTCGATCGCTTGGTCCAGAGTCATGCCAACACCTCCCGGGGCTCGTCAAGGATGGGCCAGCGGGTTGCTGAGACGAAACCCAGCAATCCTCGCCACGAGAAAGTGAGGTTAGTTTGAGGGGTTATTGGTCAAGCCCCTTGAACTGGTGGAAGAACCCATGAAGTCCGTCTTCGCCAGAGAGCCGTAGTCTTTCTCCCGTCGGCCAGCGTATCCGCCCTCTTCGTGCACACCAGCTGGAGGCCTCTGTGACCGGATGCTCGACCCCACAGCACGTCGAGAACCGACTGAAAATCTCGAGCGTATAGGAAGGCGCGGGCCGTCTCGCCCGGATGAATGGCCCCGCTCGACAGGAGGTGTCGAATGGAGAATGGTGACAGGAGCCTGTACGACCGGCTCGGAGGCGTGTTTGCGATCGCCGCGGTCGTCGACCACTTCAGCGACCAGGTCGTCAAGAACCCCTTGGTCGGACAGGGGTCCGATAACCCGCAGTTACGGGAATGGCACACCGATCAGCTCGGGCGACTCCCAGGCTTGAAGTTCATGCGCACTCTGTGGGTGTGTGACGTCGCCGGCGGGCCCATGACGTTCTCTGCGACCAAACCCGGCAGGGAGGTCCTTGGTTTGGAAGAGGCGCATCGTGAGCTTCGGATCACTCCGGAGGAGTTCGACGAGGTTGCTGCTGAACTCGCGAGAAGCCTGGATCATTTCAACGTCCCTGCCAGGGAGAAGCAGGAAGTCCTAGACGCCTTCGCTGCTCACAAGGGTGAAGTCACCGAGGGGTCGATGACAGCGACTGCGATGTAGCGCAGTAGCGCCTCGCCCGTAGCAAGGTGAGTGTCGATCTCCAGGGCTGTGACCTCCTTTCTACCCCTTCGAGGGCGGCGAGCTCCCGGCCAGCGGACTCGGCGCCGGCGGCCGGGGTGCAAGTGGTCTGCAGAAACTTGAGCACTGGCCAGCGGCCCGAAGCAGCGCGTGGCGTCGATCCATAGTGCTGGACCCCCTTTCGTCGGTTCCGTGACTGGCTAGCGGTGACCGCTCAGCCTCGAATCCAGACGGATCTTGGGTCAAAGGTGTCCGTAGTCCGAGTGGTTCCGCTTCTGAGACCGCTACATGAATCAGGCTCAGCTAAGGAGCGCTTGCCCGCCCCCGACCGTTAGCTGCACCTCAGTGGATGAACTACAGCCCAAGCTGCGTCCCCTCGACCAGCCGATTGCCCCGTCCGGTGACCACGTCGAAAGTGAGGCATGGTCGGTGTGGTGAGTTACCACGAAGCACCTAGGTGACGAACACCGCATCTCCTCGACGTCAGCGAATGCTCGGCATCGCCGGCGTCGAACCTCGGACAGTGCCCGCCACGGGCTACCACGTCCGTGACACACCCGGTGGTCGCGCTCGTTCTAGCGCTGGGCCGCTGAAACCGGCCCGGCTCTCGAGGCGCTACACGCCGAGGGCGCCGTCGATCAGTTCGGCCTGCTCGGCGAGATGAACCTTGGTCAGACCCGATGCCGTGGAAGCCGAAGCCTTCCGGCCGGCGTACTCCGGCACCCGACCGAGGACCTTGGTCAGCTCGGGAGTGATCAGCCGATAGGCACCCTGGTTCTCTGGCTCCTCCTGGCACCACACCAGCTCGGCGCCCGGATGGGCCGAGACCGCAGCCTCGATCTGGTCGGTCGCCAGCGGATAGAGCTGTGCCACGCGGATGAGCGCCACGTCCTCGATGCCCAGTTCGGCCCTCCGGTCCACGAGGTCGTGATAGACCTTCCCGGCACAGAGGACCACCCTTCTCGCACCACGAGCGACCTGGGGGTCGGGCAGCACCGGCTCGAAACGGCCGTCGGTGAACACCTCCACACTCGAGAACGAGGCCCTGGTCCGGAGCGGCGTCTTCGGCGTGAAGATGACGAGCGGCTTTCTCATCGGCGAGAGCGATTGCCGGCGGAGCAAGTGGAAGTACTGGCCGGTGGTCGAGGGGACGGTCACCCTCATGTTCTCCTCGGCGCTGAGCTGCAAGAACCGCTCCAGGCGACCCGAGGAGTGGTCTGGACCCTGGCCGTCGTGGCCGTGGGGCAACAGCAGCACCAGTCCGGAAGGCTGACCCCACCGCGCCTCTCCCGAGGAGACGAACTGGTCGATGATGACCTGGGCGCCGTTGGCGAAGTCGCCGAACTGGGCTTCCCAGATCACCAGGGCGGAAGGTGCCTCGATCGAATAGCCGTATTCGAACCCGACTGCGGCGAACTCCGAGAGGAGTGAGTCCACGACCGCCACCCTCCCATACCCCTCGCCGGACAGCTCGGCCAGCGGTATCCACTCCGCTCCCGTTTCGTAGCAGACCATTGCCGCATGGCGGTGTGAGAACGTGCCCCGCGTCGAATCTTCACCGGCGAGACGAACGTCGATGCCTTCCTCGGCGAGGGTGCCGAAGGCGAGTGCCTCCGCTGTGGCCCAGTCGATCCCTTGGGAGAGGGCGTCTCGTCGGTATTCGAGCAGCCTGGTGAGTTTGGGGTGGACGACGAAGCCTTCCGGAGGGGAGGTGATGTGCACGAGTATCGGCTCCAGGCGCTCGCGAGGGACCCGGGTCCCGACTTCGACGGCTCCGCTTGAGGGGGTCTTGGGAGGTGCGGCCGGCCTCGACGGCTGCTGGGTCTCGGCGAAGGCGACGCGGAGGATCGCCTGAAACTCGGACAGCGCAGCCTCACCCTCGTCGACGGAGATGTCGCCGTTGTCGACCAGCTGAGTCAGATACAGCTTCCGCACGGGGGGATGAGCGTCGATGAGCTTGTACATCAGCGGTTGGGTGAAGGACGGCTCGTCGCCTTCGTTGTGGCCCCGTCGCCGGTAACAGACCAGGTCGATGACGATGTCGCGTTGGAAGCGGGTCCGGTACGCCACCGCCAGGCGCCCCGCCCGGAGGACGGCCTCCGGGTCGTCACCGTTGACATGGATGATCGGAGCTTCGATCGCCTTGGCGATGTCGGTGGCATAGAAGCTCGACCGGGCGTCGAGGATCGAGGTGGTGAACCCGACCTGGTTGTTGACCACCACGTGGATGGTGCCCCCTGTCCGGTAGCCGGGAAGCTGGGAGAGGTGCAACGTCTCCACCACCACGCCCTGGCCGGCGAACGCAGCGTCCCCATGGATGAGGAGAGGGAGGACCTCTTTGTGACCCTCGGGACCGAGACGCTCCTGTTTGGCCCGTGCCACCCCCTCGAGGACCGGGTCGACCGCCTCCAAGTGAGACGGGTTGGCCACCAGGTGGATGTCGATGGGGCCGCTCGCCGTCTCGTATTTTCCTTCGGCTCCCAGGTGATACTTAACGTCGCCGGACCCTCCCATGGCGCGGGGTTCCATGTCGCCCTGGAACTCGCGGAAGACCTGGGCATACCCCTTGCCGACGATGTTGGTGAGCACGTTAAGTCTCCCCCGGTGCGCCATGCCCATGACCAGCTCGGCCGCCCCCGACTCCACCGCCGCGCCGGCCACCTCGTCGAGCAGCGGGATGAGCGACTCGCCTCCTTCCAGACCGAACCGCTTATGGCCCACGTATTTCGTATGCAGGAACGTCTCAAAGGCTTCGGCCTGGTTGAGCTTGTGGAGCACCCGGCGCTTTTCTTCCCGGCCCAGTGCGACGTCGGGAATCTCAAAGTGCTGTTGGATCCAGCGTTTCTGCTCGGGATCCGAGATGTGCATGTACTCGATTCCAAGCGTGTCGCAGTAGCTGTCGCGGAGGCGCGCGAGGATCCGCTTGAGCGGCATCTCCTCGCTCCCGGCGAGCCCCCCTGTCCCAAATCGCCGATCCAGGTCCCAGATGGTCAGCCCGTAGAACCCCGGGTCAAGCTCGGGATGGAGACTGGGAGGGCGTTGCCGCAACGGATCGAGGTCTGCGCTCAGATGCCCCTGGATGCGGTAGGCGGTGATGAGACGGGAGACGGCGACTTGTTTTTCGGCCCATTTATTCTCGTCGGGGCCCGCCCAGTCGTCGGTCGCCCAACGAGCCGGGATGTGGCGTACCCCCAACGAGGAGAAGATCTCGTCGTAGAACCGGTCCGCGACGGTCAGCAGCTCCTCGATCCGGGCCAGCAGCCTCCCCGAATCAGCGCCCTGGATCACCCGATGGTCGTACGTAGACGACAAGGTGAGGACCTTGGAGACCCCCTGCGTGGCCAGGTGGTCGGGGTCGGAGCCTT
>DASUUP010000193.1:0-5484 GCA_036373995.1 Acidimicrobiia bacterium | reverse complement strand
CGGCGACGAGCGCCAAGACTCGCTTCATCGGCGGGCGAACGGCTCGGGATCGAACAGATCTGCCGGAAGACGGATGCCCTGGTTCTCCAGCTCGTCGGAGAACGTGGGACGGATACCTGTCGCCTTGAGACGGCCCTTGTAAACGCCGTCATCGTCGACGCCCATGCCGTAGTCGAAAAGGAACAAGTCCTGGAGTGTGATGATCTCACCCTCCATTCCCTCGACTTCGGTCACATGCGTGACGCGCCGGGTGCCGTCCTTGAGACGAGCCACGTGGACAATGAGGTCGACGGCCGATGCGACCTGCTCACGAATTGCTCGCATCGGAAGGTCGAATCCGGCCATCAGCACCATGGTCTCGATACGAGACAGGGTGTCACGGGGCGAGTTGGAGTGGACCGTGGTCAGCGATCCGTCGTGACCGGTGTTCATGGCCTGCAACATGTCCAGAGCGGCGGCGTCACGAACCTCACCTACGACGATGCGGTCGGGACGCATACGCAAAGTGTTCCTGACCAGGTCACGAATGGTCACAGCGCCCTGGCCTTCGATGTTGGCCGGGCGGGACTCGAGGGTGAGCACGTGCTCCTGGTGGAGCTGGAGCTCGGCGGCGTCCTCGACGGTGACGATGCGCTCGTCGCCGGGGATGTAGGCAGAAACGACGTTCAGCGTGGTGGTCTTACCGGAACCGGTACCACCCGAGATGAGGATGTTGAGCCGACCCCGGACACACGCCCGCAGGAAGTCGGCGACACGCTGGGTCAAGGTTCCGAAGCTGATCAGATCGGCCTCCTGATACGGATCGACCGCGAACTTACGAATCGTCAGGAACGGTCCGCCAATGGCCAAGGGATGGATGATCGCGTTGACTCGGGACCCGTCAGGGAGACGGGCATCGACCATGGGAGTGGCTTCGTCGACACGACGACCGATCGTCCCCACGATCTTGTCGATGATGCGACGCAAATGGACTTCGTCGACGAACTTGACCTCGGACTTGGTGATACGGCCGTTCTTCTCGAAGTAGATGTCATATGGGCCGTTGGCCATGACTTCGGTGACATCCGGGTCGTTGAGCAGGGGGTCGATGGGCCCGTATCCGAGAACGTCGGATGCAATCTCGTTGAGGAGGGCGCGCCGGTCCGCTGAGGTGAGTGGCAGACCCTGTTCCTGGTCGACTGCCCACTCCAACATCTCCAGTACACGGAGACGAAGCTCCGCGTCTGACATGCCGCGGTCATAGAGCGTCGGGCCCAGCTCCTCCACGACTTTGAAGTGGAGTCTCCCCCGGAGCTCGCTCATCGCGTCGGTGCGATTGAGCGATGTGTCGGTGGTTTCGGTCTGTCGAGCCTGTGCGACTCGTTCTGATAGTGATGGCATGGTCCGCCCCCTTCGCTACTTCCGTCCGAAAAGCCCGGACTTGCCTTGGGCATCCGGGATTTTTCCTGCGATCAGTTCGGCCACGGATTCGTAGCCTTTAGCAACTTTCGATTTGGGGTCGGTCTCCACGACGGGCCGGCCCTCGTTGACAGATGCAGCCACAACGGCGTCTGACGGCACTGCGGCTGAGATCTCCATCTTCAACGCCCCCTCGATCTCGCGGTTGTCGAGTTTCGCCTTGGAGTTGGAGCGGTTGAGGACGAGCTTTACGTTGGCGGTGGAGAACTTGAGAAGCCGCATGGTCTCCAATGCCAGCTTGGCATTCTTCACCGAGGGGAGGTCCATGTCGACCACCATGAGGATGTCGTCCGACTTCTCGATGAGCGACAGGATGAGCTCGTCGAGCATCGCCGCGGTGTCGACGATGACGTAGTCGTAATTTTCTTTGAGCAAGTCGAGCATCTGCATGAGCCCCGCTGTGGTGATGTCGTCGGCGAACGCCGGCTCCAGCGGCGCCGCCAGCACCTTGAGACCGCTGGGGTGCTCCGTAAGGAGCGAATCCAGCAGCTCGGCGTCGAGCTGATGCAACTCGTGTGCTGCGTTGACCATGGTGAATCTGGGCTCGAGCTGGAGCACGAGGCAGACGTCGCCGAACTGGAGATCGGCATCCACCAGGCACACCTTGGTGTCGGAGAACCTGTTGAGCAACAGGGCCACGTTCGTGGCGAGGACGGTCTTGCCGCTCCCGCCCTTGGCTGACGTGATCGTGATTATCCGACCTTCGCTCGACGGTTCCTGGCCGGGAACGCCGACGGGGACCGGCTTGGCGGTCGATTGGCGGTTGAGCACGTCATGGGCAAACTGCTCGACGGCGGCCTCGATCTTGGCCTCGTCGAGCGGTGTGTCGAGGACGTCGGAGACGCCGGCACGCATGCCCTTGCGCAGCAGGTCGGCCGTCACCTCCTCGGCCACCATCATCAGGATCAGACTCGGGTCCTGATTGTGCAACGCCCGGATCTGGTCGATGGCCTCGTCGTTGCTGAACGACGGACCGATGAGCACCATCCTGACGTCGCCGGACGACACGGTTTGGCTCGCCTCTTCGAGAGAGCGCGCCACCGGCAGACTCCCGTCGAACAACTGCTTGGCGTTGTCGACGAAGTCGTCGTCCTGGTCGACTACCAGGAGATTGTGCTCAGCGATTGACATAGATTCGGCCCCTTATCCCTCGGGGAAGATGGCGTCCACGAGATCTCCACCGAACAGATTGTCGATGGTGACGCCGTCTGTCTCGATCTCGACGAAGTCTTCGGGCACAAGGGTAAGCCAAATCGACCCGTGTTCGAATGCGTACACGATTCTCTCTGCCTGATCGGGTGTCACCTCGAGCGTGAACACCGTCGAGTTGCCCTGATCCTCGCCTTCCGGAGGCGTGGTGCCATCGCCGGCGACCGCACCCTCACCGGTGTCGGTGCCGGTGTCGGCGTCGATCTCACCGGTTTGGTCGTCATCCTCTTCCTGACGGACTTCACGACCGGCGGCGAGCACGTTGAGACCCTGGAGGACATACCGGGTGTATGAGACCGTCACGGTCTCTTCCTCAGCCGGGGCCTCCCCTTCGGCGGGAGGCTCTTCGGGTTGTGGCAGCGTCGGGATGTCCTCGAGTGGGATCAGATCGAATTCGATGTCGATGGTGATGATCATGTTGATCCTGTCACCGGCTTCGACGAAGCCGTTCACACCCTGGATGTTCGAGGTGGAGATGGTGATGGCCTGATTACCCGAGGCGATCTGCTCTGCGAGCGGCACCACTTCGACGGAGATGCTGGTCCACTGTGAGCGAGTAAGGATGGCGTTACCCGAGATCGGGCCCGCGGCCACACTGCCGGTGAGGACCTGACGGAGCTCCTCCTCGGTCTGGATGGCGTCGGCCGGGACGTCCTCGAGCTCGTCGGTGCCCGCAACCACCTGAGCATCTGCGCCACCCAGGTTGGACAGCACGATGGCGCCCTCGGTTCCCTCGGCGATGCCGTTGCCGCCGGCGCGGAACACGTCGACCGCCACCTGGCCCTGTTCGGCCTCATCCTGATAGTTCTGCAGGAAATTCCAAACGGCCCAGGCGGCCAAGCCGGCCAGCACCAAGGCCACCAGAAGAACGATTGCTCTCCTACCCATTGAGTCCCCTTCGGTTGTCCCCTTCGTTACTCGTCACATACTCTGCGACGAGGGGGAAGGGCATAGTAACGGCGGGCCGCAGCCCACCATGCTTTTCAGGCTCGATAACAAAGAGATTTTCGGACCTGTCCCGGACAGTCTTGAGGTTTTCGACCATAAATCTATGGGCTGATCGGCTCACTGCCAGGTCTCAGATCGCGAAGACCCCCGGTCGCTGTTGCGTTCCGGGGGCCTGCGAGACGTATCGCCACGCGATCAGCGACGGCCGATACCCCTCTCTTTGAGCTCTTTCAATATTGCCTCGAGCGACGCGTCGACTGGCATCGGAGGACGCTCCTCGGCCTCCGCACCGAACTCCCGCTCGAACTCCCGAGGGCGTTTCGGCTTGGCCTTGCGGTCCTCGGCCTCGGCCGCACGCTCCTTGTAGTCGGGCAGGGCCTGCTTGATCGACAGCGAGACACGGCGCCGCTCGTCTTCCTTCTCGGTGATCTTGACCTGGACGGTCTGGCCGATCGAGAGCTCCAGCTCGGGAGACTCGACACGGTGCACGGCGATCTCCGATACGTGGACGAGACCCTCTACACCTTCGGCCACGGAGACGAAGGCACCGAACGGGACGGTCTTGGTGACGGTTCCCTCGACGATGTCGCCGACCTCGTTCTCGTTGGCGAAGACATCCCACGGGTCCTCGGTGGTCTGACGGATCGAGAGCGAGATGCGCTCCCGGTCGCGATCGACTTCGAGAACCTTGACCTTCACCTCGTCACCCACTTTGACCAGTTCGCTCGGGTGGTTGACGTGCTGCCAGGAGAGCTCGGAGACGTGGACGAGACCGTCCATGCCGCCCAGGTCGACGAAGGCGCCGAAGTTGACCACGGAAGAGACGGTCCCCTCACGCACCTCGCCTTCGTGAAGATTGTCCAGGAACTCGGTGCGCTCCTCGGCGAGCGCCTCCTCGAGATGGGCCCGCCGGGAGAGAACCACGTTGTTGCGGGCCCGGTCGAGCTCGATGACCTTGGCGGTGATGGTGTCCCCGATGAACGGGTCGAGGTCGCGGACCCTCCGCAGGTCGACCAGGGAGGCGGGTAGGAAACCGCGTAGTCCGATATCGACGATGAGACCGCCCTTGACCACTTCGATGACGGTGCCCTCGACGGTCCCTTCCTCGTCGGCGATCTTCTGGATCTGGCCCCAGGCGCGCTCGTACATGGCGCGCTTCTTGGAGAGGATCAGACGACCCTCGTCGTCTTCCTTGTCGAGCACGACGGATTCGACTCGGTCGCCGACTTCCACCGTCGCCTCGGGGTCGATGTTGTTGCGGATGGAGAGCTCGCGGGTCGGGATGAAGCCTTCCGACTTGTACCCGATGTCAACGAGGGCGCCCTCAGAATCGACGTTGACGATCGTTCCCTCGACGATGTCGCCCTCACGGAACTCGAGGACGGTGGCTTCGATCGCCTTCTCGAAGTCGTCGCCGATGTCGTCCGGCAGATCGCTCAGATCTGGGGCGACCAATGCCTCACGCTCGACGTACTTGGGCCCGGAATCCTCTTCGTCTGAGCCTTCGGAAGTTGCGTCCTCCGATTCCTCGGCCGCGGTTTCGGGCTCGGCGGCCTCGGGGGCGGGAGACTCGGTGTCGGACTCGGGGGTGGTGGCTACCTCTTCGACATTCTCGTCTGTAGCCGGGGTCTCGGGCGCCTCCACCGTCTCCTCATTGTCGGGAGTGGCTACAGGCGCGTTTTCTTCGGGGTTGGACATGTGTGGGTAATTACCTCTTGGGAAGATCTCTGCCGGGCGCGTACGCCGGCAGGCAATCGAAGTGTACGCACGTGCGCGGTTTTCGCCAACCCCTTATTGGGATATGGGGGCGCTCTTTCAGCGAACCCAGGGTTCCACACTTGGCTGAGCGACGCGTGGAACCCTGGGTTC
>DASUUP010000192.1:0-2614 GCA_036373995.1 Acidimicrobiia bacterium | reverse complement strand
TGTGGCGTGTTTGGCGTCGACGAACACCGACACGTTGGCCGGCGGCGGAGTATCGGACATCAGGGTTTCGACCAGTGCGGTGGCTCTCAGCCACCCCCGACCAGGGGTATCCTCGTCGGGCAGGTCGGGGAGGTTGTCGGCTGCTTCCGACAACACCTTGTCGACCAGGGCGCCAGATGGTCCGTCGAGACCACCCCACAGTCGCCACCACGACTCATCGAGCGACGGTTGCATCACCAGGAAGCGGTCTTTCGCCGACCGGTATTCGGCGTCGGCGGTGACCCGGGCCCGCTGCGCGGCTTCACGTCGGATCGCGGAGACGTCCGCCCATTCCATGAGCCCAACATCGTCGGAGATGCGTGACAACGCTTCGACACGGTCGAAAGAGACCTCGCCGTCTCCAAGCCTTCCCTGGAGGTCGGGACGGTCCTGTAGCCGTCTCATCGTCCGGACCAGCGTCTTCGCAGTGTCGCTGCCCAAGTCGAGACGACCCGCCACCCACCCCGAGAGTGACCGGCACCCATCCCCGGTGGCCACCTGAGCCGAATCCAGGCCGGCCAGATCCTGCATTTGCAGTTCACGCAACCGGCTGATCGCCCGCTCCGCAGCAACCAAACGCTGCTCCCTCTGATCGACCGACAGATTCTCTTCCCCTCTCATGCCACGAATTGAACAAGACGGGAAGGACAGATTTCATCGACTTTCGGCTCTGAGAGAGAAGTTTCTATCTGCAGATACGATCCAGGACCGTTGACATCGAACATATGTTCGAGTTAGCCTCGACGGGCTGTGCCCCCGTCCCAATCGATCGCCTTCCAACCCAGTTTCGACGACCTGTCGACTCCTCTCTTCGATGTCACGTTCTGTGTCCTCGACCTGGAAACAACAGGGGGTTCGCCCAAAGACTGTGAGATAACCGAGATCGGGGCGGTCAAGTATCGGCACGGCGAGCTGATTGGCACTTTTCAGACGTTGGTCGATCCCGGGCTGCCCATCCCGCCTTCGATCACGATCCTCACCGGCATCACCCAGGCGATGGTCATCGATGCCCCGGAGATCGCCACCGCACTCCCCTCTTTCCTCGAGTTCATCGGCGACACTGTCATCGTCGGGCACAACGTTCGCTTCGACATGTCGTTCCTGAACGCGGCCGCAGTCCGGCTCGGATACGGCAGACTGGGAAACAAGACCTGCGACACCGCGGCCCTGGCTCGCCGACTGGTCCGCACCGAGGTTCGCAACCTGCGTCTGCAGAGCCTCGCAGCTCACTTCCGCAGCCCGACGACACCAAACCACCGCGCCCTCGAGGACGCCCGGGCAACGGCTCATGTGTTTCACGCGCTTCTGGAGCGGGCAGGCTCACTCGGAGTCACCAATCTCGACGATCTTCTCCAGCTCCCGACGGCGCGCGGCTCCGCCCACTACTCGAAGATCCAGCTGACCGATGGGCTGCCAAGACGTCCGGGCGTGTACGTCTTCAAGGACCGCAACGGTCGACCCATCTACGTGGGGAAGGCATCCAACCTGCGGGCTCGGGTCCGCCAGTACTTCTACGGGGACACCCGCCGCACCATCTCCAACATGATGAAGGAGCTCGACTCGATCGAGCATCAAGTGTGTGACACGGTCCTCGAGGCGGAGGTGACCGAGCTCCGACTCATCCATGCCCACCGGCCCCGCTACAACCGGAAGTCGCGACCACCCAAGGCATCACACTTCGTCAAGCTCACCAAGGAGCGCTACCCACGGCTGTCCGTTGTGCGGACCATCAAGGAAGACGGTCTGGCATATCTGGGGCCGTTCCGGTCGAAGAAGGCCGCCGATCTAGTGGTCAGCGCGATCTGGGATGCGGCACCCATCCGCCGCTGTCGCTCCCGTCCCGGATCGAGATCGGGAACGTGCGCGCCCGCGCAGATGGGTTTGGCCAGATGCCCCTGCGACGGCAGTCTCGACGAAGAGCAGTACGCATCCGTCGTGCAGGAACTGATCGAGGCCATGACCACGCGCCCACACAGGCTCCTCGACGGGCTCGCCGACCGCATGAGCCGCCTCGCCCGCGAGCAACGCTACGAAGAGGCCGCGTGGGCTCGTGACCGTCATGACGCTCTGGTCCGGGCTCTGCGGCGGCGATGGGAGTGGGATGCTCTCACATCCGCTGGTTGGCTGGAACTGGAACACTCCGACGGGACCACGGCCATCGTCGACCACGGTGTTCTGGTCGAGTCCCGGCCACCCGGGACCCTCCCGAGGCTGCGACCGTCGACTATCGCGCCGATCGGCCTCTCTCCGGTTGCACCATCGGTGGAGAGCGCAGAGGAGGCGCACATCATCTGGCGATGGATCGAGAGCTCCCAGGTGAGAGTCGTCGAATGCAGCGGGAGCCTCGCCTACCCGGCACACCGGGTCGAGCGTCTCACAGCCCTCCGCGACCTGGCGGCATAACAGCGCCCTCCTCCTTGTTTGCCCGGACCGATGTTCAGGAGACTCGTCGTCCTCGTCTTGTTGCTGGCTGCTTGCACCGGCTCGCCTGGACCCGGCAGCGATCTCGATGACCTGCCCCGGATTACCGTCACCGAGTTCGAGTCCCACCTGGCCGGGCTGGACCGTCCCGCGG
>DASUUP010000191.1:0-13732 GCA_036373995.1 Acidimicrobiia bacterium | reverse complement strand
CCCGCCCTCATTGCCAAGAAGTCCCACGCCGATCTACTGCCCGCCTTCCCACGCCGTGCAAGGCGTTGCGTTGTCAGTTCGAACTCCCAGAGGTCCATACGGCCCGCGATGACGAGGGATTCGCCGATAGCGTCCCATTCCCTGAAATTGAGAAGCCGAGCCAGATCGAAGAATGTCCGGACGACATTCGTGACCGCCAGACCGTGGACCTGCACGATGTCCGATGGGATGAGATCGTCACAACGTCGCACCGTCACCGCTGGAAACCGATGAGTTGTGTGGCTGCGTACGACGACTGTCGGGACTAGTTCGGGAAGCTTGGGGAATCGAAGTAGGTGAGCGGCCGACTGATGTGAGATAACAGCGTCAGGGAGCGCCAACAACGCTCCCCGGAGTAGATCGACATCGTCATCCGATGAGAAGACCTGAAACACCCCTGGCATGACTGGGGTAAACGAACCATCGCGAATACGCCGATCGATCGCGCTTGAGGAAAGACCGTGATCGATGAGTTGGTCACGAGTCACATAGCCACCTTGTTGGGCGGCGAAGTCGAGAACACCTTTGGAGATTCCTATGTGAACCAGCCTGCCAAATCAGCGTCTCGGGCGGTACCCCGTTGTGGTTTGCGGCGAACTCAGGGCGATGAGCGTCGCTGAGCGACGCGTCGAACCCTGGGTTCGCTGAAGGTCCGCGCCTACCTGACTATCGCGATGACCTGGCCGGCGGCGACGGTGTCGCCGGGCTCGACGCGGAGGTCGACTACCTCGCCGTCGGAGGGGGAAGTGACCTCGTTCTCCATCTTCATGGCCTCGAGCACGCAGATCGACTCTCCGGCCTCGATCGACTCCCCGGCTCTCACGCTGACCTTGACGATGGTCCCTTGCATCGGGGCGGTGATGACTCCGTCTGGCGCTGCCGCCGGTCCCGCGGCAGTCAGCTTCGGTGGCCGTCGACGCATCTGCCCGCCTATCCCCGGCTCGGGGGCCCAATAGGAGACCCGGAAGCGGCGTCCGCCGATCTCGACCGTTATGTCGCGCTTCGCCAGGTCCTCATCCTCGGGGAGGGCAGGGGCGACGGACGGAGTCTGGTCGTCGAGCGAGACTGCCTCCTCCATCCACCTGGTGTGGTGACGCCCCTCGATGAAGTCCTCGTGGTCGAGCACGGCCAGGTGGGCGGGGATCGTCGTCGCCACACCGCTCACCTCGAACTCCTTGAGGGCACGACGTCCCCGGTTGATGGCCGACTGACGGTCCGAGCCCCAGACGACCAGCTTCGCCATGAGGTTGTCGTAATACTGCGAGACATTGGTCCCCGGGCTGATCCAGGAGTCGACACGGACGCCAGGACCGGCGGGCTCCTTCCACTCCACTACCTGACCCGGAGTCGGCAGATATCCCTGATGAGGGTCTTCGGCGTTGATGCGGAACTCGATGGCGTGGCCGCGAGGCTCGACCTCGTCGATGGTCAGCTTCTCTCCCGTCGCTATCCGCAGTTGCCACTCGACCAGATCGATGCCGGTCACCATCTCCGTGACTGTGTGCTCGACCTGGAGACGGGTGTTCATCTCGAGAAAGTAGAACTCGCCGTCCGGGTCGACGAGAAACTCGACGGTTCCTGCGTTGGTGTACTCGCACGAGCGGGCGGCATCGAGCGCCGCCTTGCCCAGAGCCTTCCGCTGTTTGGCGGTGAAGCCTGGTGACGGCGTCTCCTCGATCAGCTTCTGATGTCGCCGTTGCACCGAGCAGTCTCTCTCACCGAGGAAGAGGCCTTTGCCGTGTTTGTCGAAGAGTATCTGCGCTTCGATGTGCCGTGGCCTCTCCAGGTACTTCTCGACATACACCTCGGGGTTGCCGAAGTATGCGTCGGCCTCACGTCTTGCGCCTTCGAATGCCTGTGTGGCGTCGTCGGCATCGCGCACCACGCGCAGACCCTTGCCACCGCCTCCGTGGGCCGCCTTTATCGCCACCGGGTATCCGAACTCCTCGGCCAGGGCGAGCACCTCCTCCACCGATGTGACCGGGTCGGTCATCCCTGGAACGGTGAGCACGCCGAACTTCTCGGCGTTTCGTCGCGAAGTGATCTTGTCGCCCATCGCTTCGATGGCGTCGCCTGGCGGCCCCACCCAGATGATGCCCGCCGTCTCCACGGCCCGGGCGAAATGGGCATTCTCGGAGAGAAAGCCGTACCCGGGATGGATCGCCTCGGCTCCAGACTCATGAGCGACGCGGAGGATCGACTCCTGATTCAGATAGCTCTCGGAAGCCGGCGCACCGCCGACGTTCCAGGCCTCGTCAGCGATGTCGACGTGCCGGGCATCCCGATCGAGCTCGGAGAAGATGGCGATGGTGCGGATGCCCATGTCCTGCGCGGTCCGTATCACCCGCACCGCTACCTCCCCGCGATTGGCTACGAGGAGGCTCTTCACTGCGGTCCGTTGCCGTGCTTCTTCGGGGGCAAGGTCTCTCGCTTGGTGCGCAACATCTCCATCGCGCGGATCAGCTTGAGACGAGTCTCCCTCGGTTCGATGATCTCATCGACCAGTCCGAGCTCGGCGGCGACATATGGGTTGTTGAACCTTCTCTCGTAGTCGGCGATCAACTCGGTCCTCCGCGATTCGGGTTCATCTGATTGGGCCAGCTCACGTCGGTGAATGATATTCACCGCACCCTGGGCACCCATCACCGCGATCTCCGCGGAGGGCCAGGCGAATACGAGGTCGGCGCGTACACCGCGGGCGTTCATGACGAGATAGGCGCCCCCGTAGGCCTTCCGGGTGATGACGCTGATGCGGGGGACCGTTGCTTCGCAGTATGCGTAGAGCAGTTTTGCTCCGTGACGGATGATCCCACCGTGCTCCTGGTCGACCCCGGGGAGAAACCCGGGGACGTCGACGAAGGTGAGGATCGGGATGTTGAAGGCATCGCAAAATCGGACGAAGCGCGCTGCCTTCTCCGAAGCCGAGATGTCCAGGGTCCCGGCCAGGAACGCGGGCTGGTTGGCCACGATCCCGACCGAATGGCCGTCGAGGCGGCCAAACCCGACGATGATGTTCTTGGCAAACTGTTCGTGGACCTCGAAGAACTCCTCGGAGTCGAGCACCGTCTCGATGACCTCCCGCATGTCGTAAGGCTGGTTGGACTCGTCGGGGATGATTTCGTCGAGGGTGTCATCGGCACGATCGGAGCGGTCGGCGGGTGCGTAGTACGGCGCCATCTCCATGTTGTTGCGGGGCAGGAAGGAGAGGAGGTATCGCACCGCCTCGAGAGCGTCCTTGCCGTTCGGGTAGACGAAATGCGTGACCCCGGACTTGGCGGCATGAGCGGATGCCCCACCGAGGTCTTCCATAGTGACCTCCTCACCGGTGACTGCCTTTATCACGTCGGGCCCGGTGATGAACATGTGGGAGGTGCGGTCGACCTGGAAGACGAAATCGGTGAGTGCGGGGGAGTACACCGCCCCGCCGGCACAGGGGCCCATGATCACCGAGATCTGCGGGATCACACCGGACGCCCGAACGTTGCGTTCGAAGATGCGGCCGTAGCCGTCGAGTGAGGAGACCCCTTCCTGGATGCGGGCACCGCCGGAGTCTTTGAGGCCGATCACCGGCGCGCCGGTCTCCATTGCCATGTCGAGGATCTTGCAGATCTTGTCGGCGACGACTTTGCCGAGGCTGCCACCGAAGACGGTGAAGTCCTCGGCGAAGACGAAAACGGGCCGGCCGTCGATTGTCCCGTGGCCCGTGACTACTGCGTCTCCGGGTGGCTTCTTGTCCTCGATGCCGAAGCCGGTCGACTGATGCTTGACGAACTGGTCGATCTCGTTGAACGACCCCTGGTCGAGGAGAGCGTCGAGACGCTCTCGGGCTGTGAGCTTCCCCGCTTCGTGCTGCCGTGCCACAGCGCGCTGCGTTCCGGAGTGGAGGGCCTCATCTCTGAGTGTTCTGAGTTGATCTATGCGCGCCTCGGTGCCCAAGGCTTCTCCCTATCCTCGCGATGGCCTCGAATGTCTATGACTCGCCGGGAGACAAGTTGGCTACACCATATTTCCAGCTGCGCTTCGACAGCGTTCCATCGACACAAGATGTTGCCCGGGACCACTTCGATGATCTCCCTTTGCTCGTATTCGCGGCCGGTCAAACCAAGGGCAGGGGTCGATCTGGCTCTGACTGGCGAAACGCCGACCGTTCGCTGGCGGTCTCGCTCATCTTCGAGCACGAGCCGAGCGACCATCGGCCGTTCTCCTTGATGGCCGGCGTGGCGGCGGTGCGCGCCACTGATGGGACCAGGCTCAAGTGGCCCAACGACGTCCTCACTGGGGACAATCTAAAGGTGGGCGGGATACTCGTCGAGCGGGACGAATCGACGACGGTCGTCGGTCTCGGCCTGAATCTCTGGTGGCCCGAGCCACCAGAGGGCACGGGTGCTCTGTACGAGTCCGACCCGGGGCCCGACCGCCACGCCGAGATCGGAGCACTGTGGGGCGCGGAACTGATGGATTTGGTCGAGTCCGACGGCTGGCCCCTCGACGAGTACAGGCAGAGCTGTGTCACCCTGGGACGCGAGATCGTGTGGGAGCCCGATGGGAGAGGGCGTGCGATCGACGTTGCCCGAGATGGAGCGCTCGTGGTGGATGTCGGAGGGTCGGAGGCGCGACTCGTCTCAGGTGCCGTCAGACACGTGAGGGTCTCTGACAATTGACGCAATAGGCTCATCGGGTCATTGCGCAGGCATCACCTCGAGATGTTGAATCAGGTCAACCGTCAGGGACTGGGAGATGCAAGACAGAGTGCCCGTTCGGGCATCACTCGCCGAGAGGCGCATCGTAAAGGCACGTTGGCAGAGTCCTGATACCTGATAGCTGATACTTCTTCAGCCCAGATCCTCGATCTGGGGATCGGGGAGGGTCGCCTCGAAGAATGCAAGGATCCTGGCGAAGGCATCGTCGGCGGACGACTGATCGAAGCCGTCACCGTCTATGTCGAGGAACCCGTGGCCGACACCTTCATAGAGAAGCCACTGGCCGTGGTCGTTGCGTCGCTGCGCCTCATCGACCGTTGAGCGGTCGATCAGCTCGTCGTCGGCGCCATACAGTCCCAGCACGGGGACCGGCAGGTGGTCGAGATAGTCCGCCACCTGATGTTCCCGGTCGTCATCGCCCGTGAGTGGCGTATAGCAAAGCACCAGCGAACGCACCCAATCCCGGGTGGCGGCTTTGATCAGCCCGAACCTGCCACCGACGTCAGAGCTGAGGATTCCGACCTCGTTGGAGACGTTCCACACGACGTCATCAGAGACGAGGTACTGGTGGAGCTCCTCGATGATATAGAGGGCGCGGTCGTCGTTCAGCCCTTGGTAGAGGTCGAGACCCTCCCCCTTGTTGCCGTATAGGTCGATGGACAGCGCTGCGAAGCCCCTACGGGCGAGACGACGACAGAGATCTTTCTCGAAGCTGCCCAAACCGTCCAGGTCGGGTAGTACGAGCACCGTGGGCACCTTCCCCGCCTCGTCTGGCCGAGCCAGGTAGCCGCTGCGATGGGCAGAGCCCACCGGGATGGGCGAAGAGCCATACATGATCGGGTACGTCCCTTCGTGGGACAGCACAGCCAAAGAGATACCTCCTCTCGGTCAGGGCGGCAGCCTAACGCCTCTCGAACTTCGTCCGAGAGGTAGGAGCTTCCGGACGTACTCTGGGATTCGCACCTTCGATTGACGGGTATGGGCGGAACCACAGTTAATCTCTCGTCGTCTAACACTCGATGCCAGACACTCCCCCTCCTCGCCCTCGTTCCGGCCTGCCCAGGTGGCTCAAGGTCACGGTCATCACCGCGCTGGTGTTGGCCAACATCGCCGTTCTCGGCTTCATTTGGATCGTCCAAACCGGCAACTCACTCTTCGCCGATGCCCAGACCGATGACGAGGTGACAGAAGTCCTCGACCCTGGCTCCAACGGTGTCCGCACCGTTCTCGTCGTCGGCTCCGACACCCGTGAGGGTCTCGAGGATCTGGAGAACTTCGGTGATTTCAGTGGAGCGCGCGGCGACGTCGTGATGCTGGTTCGCGTCGATCCGAGCACCAACGAGACACGGATGCTCAGCATCCCGCGCGATCTCTGGGTGAGCATCCCGGGCCACGGGGAGAACCGGATAAACGCCGCGTACACATTCGGTGGCCCGCGTCTGATGGTTGAGACCATCAAGCAGAACCTCGGGGTCTCGATCAACAACTACGTCGAGATCGACTTCGTGGGCTTCCAGTCTCTCGTCGACGAGCTCGGCGGGATCCGCATCGACTTCCCCTACGACGCTCGGGACGCCAAGTCAGGCCTCGAAGTGGCGGCGGGCACTGAGGAGCTCGATGGAGAGCAAGCCCTGGCCTATGCGCGATCGCGGCAATATCAGGAGTATCGGAACGGCTCATGGCAGTCGGTCGATGCCAACGACATCGGTCGCACCGGACGCCAGCAGGATGTGATGCGGGGTCTCCTGGCACGCCTCAAGAGCCCGTCATCGATCACCGAGGCCGGCGACATCGCTTCGAGCGTGTCACGTCATCTGACAGTCGACGCCAACCTGGCCAATGAATCGGTGGCTTCGATGGTCTGGGACAACAAGGGGATCATCACAGGTTCGATCAACGGTGAGACCCTCCCGACCACCGGGCGCACGATCAACGGCGCCTCTGTTCAGGTGGTCAAGGAGCCTGAGGCGAGCGCGGTCCTGGCCAGCTTCCGCGCCGGGACGACCTCCGTGGCGGGCGAGCCGCTCAGTCTCGAGGTTCTCAACGGGAGCAGCACGAACGGAGCCGCGACTGAGATGTCGCAGCGGCTCGAGTCTCTCGGTTTCACCGTCGAGTCGATCGGTAATGCCGGCACCAGCTCCTACTCCGAGACGACAGTCATAGTGCCCGACGGGAGCGACGACGGTGACACCATCGTCTCTGCGCTCGGTTTCGGCGTGGTCGAGTTTGGAACCGTCGCCAACGGCTACGACGCCGTGGTCATAGTCGGGTCGGATGCCTCATAAGTCCGCACGAACCAAGTCGATAGGATGACTGCGCGATGGATGTAGCGATCATTGGTGCCGGATACGTCGGTCTCGTCACCGGAGCCGGACTGGCCAACCTCGGTCACAGAGTGCGAATCGGTGAGGTCAGTGCCGACCGCGTGACGATGCTCGAGGCCGGCGAAGTACCCATCTACGAGCAAGGTCTCCCGGATCTGCTTGCCAGGGCGAGGGAGCGGGAGGCGATCAGCTTCCACAACTCCAACGTCGACGCGGTCGACGGGGCTGACCTCGTGTTCCTCTGTCTCCCCACCCCCGAGTCGGCCGACGGGCGCGCCGATCTGACCTTCGTTCACTCGGTGATCGACGAGCTCGCCACCGAGGTGGGTGAGGACACCCTCTTCGTGATCAAGTCCACGGTACCCCCGGGAACGGCGGCCAGTCTTCGCAAGAGGCTCGCCGATCTCGGTAGCCCGGCCCGTCTCGTATCCCACCCCGAGTTTCTCCGCGAGGGTCGCGCCGTCGAGGACTTCATGGAGCCTGATCGAATTGTCGTCGGTGCCTACGATCCTGGCGACGGTGAGCGTGTCGCCGATCTCTATCGAGGCATCGACACCTCTGTGGTGATCACCGATCCCACCTCATCGGAGATGATCAAGTACGCCAACAACGCGTATCTGGCAGCCCGCCTCACCTTCGCCAATGCCCTCGCCAACGTCTGCGAGGCGGTCGGAGCCGATGTCGTCGACGTCATTCGCGGGATCGGCCTGGACCATCGCATCGGTCCTCACTTCCTTCAGCCCGGGCCCGGGTACGGCGGATCGTGCTTCCCGAAGGACACGGCCGCACTCATCGCCGTCGCCGAAGACGCCGGCTACGACTTCCAGTTGTTGAAGTCGGTCATAGAAGCCGACCACCAGCAGCGGCGTCGGGTCGCGGAGAAGGTCCGTCAAGCGGCGGGTGGTGGTCTCCACCGTCGACGCATCGCAATGTGGGGCGTCGCGTTCAAGGCCGGAACCGACGACGTGCGCGAGTCGCCCGCCCTCCGCATCGCCCGGATTCTCCAGGAGGACGGTGCCGAGGTGGTTGCATATGACCCCGAGGCATCGAGCGATGAGTTGACCATGGCTCCCGACCCGCTCTCGGCCGTCGTCGATGCCGATGTTCTCCTGGTGGCCACCGAGTGGCCGGAGTTCTGCACGATCGACATGAGAGAAGTGGCTGCGGCGATGAAGGGCCATCGGGTGGTCGATGCCCGCAACCTGCTCGACTCGGCCGCGGTGAGAGCTGCCGGTCTCGACTATTGGGGATTGGGCCGTCCCGGCGCCTGAAATCGCGAACCCAGGGTTGGAGATGAGGTCCCTCCGCCACGGAGCCCGCGTGCACCTCGTTGCGGAAAGCGCAACACTGTGCACTCCGACCACACATTTTCATCCATCTCAGGAGTCGCCGCCAGGCGTCATGTGTTGCTGGGTTCGCGGATTAGTAGCTACCTGAACAGGTCCTCGTCGACGGGTCTGACCAATTCTGAGGCACGGCCCTCGCCTCGGGGCCCCTCATAGCCGCGAATCAGGGCAGCGGGGATCCCGGACGCCTTGCCCATCACCAGATCTGCCGCCGCGGCGAGCTCGTCGGCCACCGCCACTTCGGTGACATCCAGCTCGCGACCCGACCAATCCTTCGTGCCTTTGAGGTCGAGGATGGGGAGCAGCCCCGAGACGCCGATGGCGACGTCGGTGAGTCCCTGGCGCCAGGGACGCCCGAAGGTGTCTGAGATCACGACCGGCAGATCGAACCCGAGAGACCGAGACAAGCGTGTTCTGATGCGATGAGCCGAGCGATCCGGGTCGTCAGGTAACAGCACCACGGTCCCGGGATCGGTGTTGGAGCGGTCGACTCCTGCGTTGGCGCACACGAACCCATGCTTGGTCTCGGCGATGATCAGGTCGCCGCGGCGGCGAACGATCGAAGTCGCCAGCTCCTCCACGAGGGCGCGCTTGAACCCGGCCTCGTCTCCGGTGATCTCGCGCACCGCGCCCTCGGCCTTGGAGACGATCTTGTGGGTCACGACCAGGACATCGCCGGAGCGAGCATTCAGCGCCTCGATGAAGGGCTGTAACGCCGCAGCCACGTCTTCTCCGGATGTGATTCGGCCGACGCCTACCACGGGATGGATCGACAGGCTCACGTGGCCGTGATCTCCCGGGCCAGTCGCTCTGCCGCCGATGGGTCGGTTATGAGCGTGTCGGTCGCGAGGATCTCCAAGCCTTCTCGTGAGGTGAGTTCCCCATCATCTGATGTATCGATGACGAACCGGTCGATCAGACCGTCATAGGCCATCTCCACGCCTAGGTTGCCGGGTGGCAGGCCCAGGGACACCAGGATCCGATCAGCGGGGCCCTTGACGGTCTTTCCTCCGATGAGAGGGCTGACAGCCGTGACCGATGGATGTGTCTGGACGGCCCGGCGCACGCCCGACACCGCCAGGATCGGCCAGATGGACAAAGGGGGGTTGGACGGAGCAATGACCACCAGGTCTGCCGACGAGATCGACTCGAGCACACCCGGTGCCGGTTCGGCCGTGTCAGCTCCATCGAAGCGCAGTTCGCGCACCTCGTCTCGATAGCGGCGTGCCACGAAGTACTCCTGAAAGCTGATCCATCCGTCGTCGACACGGACGACGGTCCGGAGTCGGTCGTCGGTGGCCGGGATGACTGCCGTGGCGATCTCGAAGCTGGCGACGATCGACTCTGTCACCTTCGACAGCGGTACCGAGCGCTGCCGCTCGTTGGTTCGGAAGACCTTCAGTGCCAGGTCGCGATCACCGAGCTTGAAGGTGTTGTCGACACCGAAGCGTGCCAGCTCTTCGTTGAAGTGGAAAGTGTCGTCACGTCGGCCCCACCCGTACTTCCCCTCTTCGCCGGCAAGGGTGTAGATGACGGTGTCGATGTCCGGAGATATGGCGAGACCGTGGTTCTCGGCGTCGTCGCCCACGTTGACGATGACAGTCAGTTCGACCTCGTCGACGGCTGCCAGGCCCCGCGCCATTCGGGCGCCGCCCACGCCCCCGGAGAGCTCAACGACTTTCATTTTCCATCCGCTCGATATTGCTCAGTGTCACGCACCCGTTCACAATGGCAGTTCGCATGTCCCAAACCACTCCGCAGGTAGCGGACAACGAGACTGTCGATGAGAGCCTCGACGCGCCCCGGGTGAGGATCGTCCTCACCGCGGTCGCCGACGCCGACCTCGAAGCCGCCCTGGCCGTGGTGCGGCGGCAAGTCTATGAGCCCGCCCCGGAAGTGGTGGTCGTCGGCGAGGAAGCCGATGGAGTGGAGTCTCTCGACTCGCTCGAGGAGGCGATCAGCACGACGGATCCCTCCTTCGACTGCCTGTGGCTGTTGCATGCCGACGCCCGGCCCCGGCCCGATGCGCTGTCCGCACTGATCGCGGAGAGTGAGCGCAATGAGGCTTCTCTGGCCGGTTCCAAACTGCTCAAGGCCGGGACGACGGATGAGCTGGAATCGGTCGGTGGTGCCACTGACGTGTTCGGGGAGCCGTACTCGGGTCTCGACGAGGGTGAGATCGACCTCCAGCAATACGACGTCGTTCGTGAGGTGGCGTTCGTCCAGTCGGCCTCGATGCTGGTCCGGCGCGACCTGGCGCAAGGTCTCAAAGGCCTCGATCCCCTCCTGCCGCCGGTGGCAGCCGGTTTGGACTTCTCCCAAAGGACCAGGCTTGCCGGCGGACGCGTGATCAGCGTTCCGTCGTCGGAGGTGTACCACCAGGCGCGCTGCGGAGAGCGCGGTAAGGGCTGGCGTGAGCAGGCCGGACGTCTCAGGGCGATGGTCACCGCCTACAGCCCGTTGACGCTTCTGTGGGTTCTTCCATATGACTTCCTCGTCTCGATCATCGACTCGCTGGCCAGTCTGCTGCTCGGACGTTGGAAACCGATGGTGCGACACATTTACTCGTGGGCATGGAACGTCTATCACTTTCCGTCGACCATCAAACAGAGACGCCGTCTGCGCCCGATTCGCTCGGAGGGAGACGAAGAGCTGTTCCGGTTCCACGCCAAGGGCTCGGTGCGTCTCCGTGCGGTTGGGGAGGAGATCAGTGGCCGCATCCTCTCCCTCTTCGACGACGACAAGGCGCTGGCGCGGGGGTCGCGACGAGTGTGGAGCGCTCCGGGGATATGGGGAGCGGTGGTTGCAGCCGTGATCGTGTTCCTCGGGGCGAGGTCGATTCTCTTTGCCGGCATGCCCAACGCCGGTTTCTCGTTCCCTCTGGAGCCCCCCTCACTCTCGCTGACCAGGTGGTTCGGGGGGTGGAACGAGTCTGGGCTCGGGTCAGCGGCCGCAGTCCACCCGGCCACGGGCGTCTCCGGCCTCTTCTCATTCATCTGGTTCGGCGCCGAGGGGGCTGCCCGCACCCTGTTGACACTGATTCTCTCGGTCCTGGGGATCGTCGGCATGGGCCGACTGGGCGGCCGTATGGGACTACGCGGCGCGGGCCGGTACCTCGCCGGTGTCGTGCTGCTGGCCGGGCCGGGCACGGCAGCGCTGGTCGAGCGCGGCTCGTGGATGGCGCTGTGTGCGGCCGCTCTCCTGCCATGGGCCGTGCGCGCCGCCTTCGTCCATCCTCATGAGTTCGGCCGGAGCCGTCTCACTTACGTTGGCTGGGCCCTGCTAACGGGTTTGCTCCTTGCTGCCTTCTCACCGCTGCTGGCGCTGGCTCCCCTCGTCACCGTGGGGGTTTGGCGTGTCTTGGGGGGAGATCGAGGAAGCTTTCTGCTCGCTCTGGCCGCACTGGTGGGCGGCGTCGCTGGTGTGGCCTTCCTCCTGGGCGATCCAGGATGGGTCACAGAGTCGTCCCGGCGACTGGGTGTCGTCGTCGACTATCTGTGGCCGGCGATGATTCTCGTCGCCGCCATCCCCATGGTGGCTGTCGAGGGACGAGCCCGTCTCGCAGCTCTGAGCGGCGGTGTCATGTCTCTGGCTGCTCTGGCTGTCGGCCGGTTCGTGCCGTTGGCGCCCGGCGTGGAGGAGGCCGTGTTCGTCATGGCATCACTGGGAGGCGCGCTAGCCGTAGCCGGGGCGCTCGACTCACTGTCACGGGATGTCTTCCGAGTCGTGGCTGCGGTCGGAGGAGCCGGGCTGCTCGTTTTCTCGATAGTGGCGATAGGTAATGGCCGGCTCGGGCTGCCATCGGGCGATGTCAACGAAAGACTCTCGTTCGCGACCACGCTCGCCGACGAGACGGGGTCGGGGAGAATCCTCCATGCATCGTCGGACCGTGACTTGATCCCGGGCGAAGCCCGCCCCGGGCCGGGGTTCTGGTACCGAGTGCTCGATGGCGACGGGACCACTCTCGATGAGGTGTGGCTGCCGGGCGTCCAGAACGGAGACGACGACCTCGACAACGCCTTGACCGAAATCGCGTCCGGGGCGAATCTGAGACCCGGGGCGCGGCTGTCTTCGTTCGCTGTGGATTGGGTGGTTCTCGAGGGCCCACCATTCGTCCTCGACCAGGCTCTCACCGCACAACTGGACCTCGTTCCTCTGCCCCTCGACCCCGACTCCCGCGTCCACGAGAACCCCATGGCAGTCCCCGTGGCAGGGACGGCCGAGGAGACATGGGATCAAGAAGGGCTCGTCTTCTCGGGCACCCCGGTCGATGACCGGGTCGAGGTGGCTGTGAACTACGACGACGGTTGGGGGCCGGAACCAGCACCGGACGACTGGTTCGTCACCGTCTCTGGCACTGCCGGCACCACCACCTGGGCCCCTCCTGTGACTACCACCTCTCTTTCCGTGGCCACGATCGGGCTGCTGATGACTGGCATCGCCATGGTTGCCATCGGGAGGCTTAGGTCATGAGATACGTCGCGGCGTTGGTCATGATCGCACTGGCTGGGGCCGCGATGCTCCTGCCCACAACCGAGGCCGCGGAGCCCGGCCCCAATCCGGCAACGGAGTCGCCACCGATATCGACATGCCCGTTGGTCGCCGGGTCCGGGCGCAGCACCGAGATCGCTGTCCTGTCCTCCGTGAACGGGCAAGGCCGGGTCTCATCGTTCTCCTCCGGCGAGGAGACCGGTTCTCTCGACTTCCGCACAGGAAGCTCGGGATCTGTCACCATCGATGCGGCCGAGGCCGGCGCCGTCGGCACTTCCGCCGGTCTCGTGGAGATGCCCTCGGCCACTACTGCAGCCGGAGTGCTGACATTGGGAGAAACGGCACGCTCCGCGGAGTCCTGTGCCGATATCCCCACGGGTCAGGCGTTCCTGTCCGGTGGCTCGACGGCCGGCGGCGTCGCATTCGAAATCCAACTCCTCAACCCGTATGCGGGCGAGGCGAGCGCGCAGCTGACCGTGACGACCGATGCCGGCATCGAGTCGGATGAGCGATTCGATGCAGTGCGGGTGCCGGCATTGAGCACGGTCACGCTGAACATGACGGAGATAATCCCCGGGCGTGAAGAGATCTCGGTGAACGTCGAGATCACGTCCGGCTCGGCGCTGGCTGTGGGCCGTCAGACCATCGAGGGGCGCACCGCGCTCTGGAGAGCCGTCGAGCCTGCCCAGAATTGGTGGCTGCCGATTCCTGAGGGTGGGGCCACCAAGCAGCTCCTGCTGGCAACTCCCACCAACAGCGAAGTCGAGTATCAGATCGACTACTACGGCACCGACGGCTTCCAGGAGGCGTTCGAGGCAGGGGTGATCTCGCC
>DASUUP010000190.1:0-5947 GCA_036373995.1 Acidimicrobiia bacterium | reverse complement strand
GAGGCCCCGGCCGCATGTCCGGGAAGTCCGGGTTGGGGTTCGCCGGCCCGGCGATGACACGCACCCGCTCCGGCTCATAGGTCTCGCCCGGCGTCTGTGCCGCGAACTGGTCGAGTGTCTCGATCAGCTCGAGGAAGGCCGCATTTCGCTCAGACGGGTCTTCTTGGATACCCAAGGCGTAGACGGCATAGCGATGCTCGCCGTCGGAGTCCCAGTAACGGATCACCTCCGTCGTCGCATCGGCCACGAAGTTGGCGGCGCTGTCGTCGGTCTCGTTCAGGATGTCGGCCAGGCCAATGTCGTCCACCATGGCCAGCACGGCATTCATCTGGCCGGCACTGAGTTGAGCCGTCACGTACGGAGGCACGAGTCGTCCGGGGAACTCCAGGGTGGTCACACCCGAGAAGATGAGGGTTCCGTCGCCGAGCATGGTGAACCTCGGTCCGGCGCCGAGCACGAACTCGACGGGGGCGAATCCGCCCTCCGACGTGATCTGAATGACAGCCTCGTCGGATCCGACGTCGACGGAATCGTCACCTCCGCCGCAGGCAGCCACGGCGAGAGCGAACAGAACCAAGAGACCCAGAGACTTCTCTTTCATGCGTTTTAGATGTGATCGGAACCGGAACGGTTCCGACCGTTCAGCCGGATTCCCAGCTCTCCAAACCCTCGTCGACCAGGTCGATTGCCCAGTCGAGCTCCTCCATCGTGGTGATGAGCGGCGGGATGAAGCGCAGGACGTTCCCGTCGGGCCCGCATTCGATGATGATCAGCTCGTTGTCGAATGCGTGAGCGGCCACGTGCTGGAACGCTTTGGCGTCGGGCGTCCGTGATTCCCGATCCTCCACGAACTCGACACCGATCATCAAACCCAAGCCCCGGACGTCACCGATCGTCTGGCGCTCTTCAGCCATTTGGTGGAATCGGTCAAACGCATGCTGAGAGAGCTCACGGGCATGGGGGAGAAGGTCACCCATGGTCTCGATGACCGCCGCACTCGCCGCGGCCGACACCGGGTTCCCACCGTACGTGGTTCCGTGCGAGCCCGGAGGCCAGTTGTCGATGATCTCCTTGCTGGCCCCATAGGCGGACAGCGGGAACCCGTTGGCGATGCCTTTTCCGAACGCCATGATGTCCGGCTTGGCTTCGAAGTGATCGGTCGCGAACCACTCGGCCGTTCGTCCAAACCCCGTCTGCACCTCGTCGTATATCAGAAGGATCCCGTTCTCGTCGGCGATGGCTCGCAGCTGCTCGAGGAACCTCGATGGAGCCGGGTAGTAACCACCCTCACCCTGGACCGGCTCGACCAGGAATGCGGCGATGTTGGTCGGGGAGACCACGTGTTTGAACATCATCTGCAACTCGTGCAGCGACAGGTCGACGGCGGTATCGGCATCGACGCCCCAGCGATATGGATGGGGGAACGGGGAGACGAACACGGACCCCAACACGGGGTGGTAGCCGTCCCGATACTTGGCCTTCGAGGTCGTGTAAGCCACCGAGCCCATGGTCCGGCCATGGAATCCACCCCGGAAGGTCACGACACCCTGGCGCCTCGTCGTGTACTTGGCCATCTTCACAGCCGCCTCGACAGCTTCGGCGCCGGAGTTGGCGTATCCGAACTTCTCTATCCGGTCGGGGGTGATGTCGCGGAGACGCTCCGCCGCGTTCACGAGCGACTCGAAGTGGACGACCATGCCGGAGTGGATCATCTTGTCGAGTTGGGCCTTCGCCGCCTGGACAACGGCCGGATGGCGATGGCCCAGGTTGGTGACTGCGGTCCCGCACGCGAAGTCGGCCCAACGGTTGCCGTCGGGGTCCGTGATCCAGAGACCGTCGGCTGAAACAGCGTGGATCTTGGTGCTGAAAGCGATGACTGGAGCTAGAACGTCGTCGTGACGTGATAGAAGGTCGGCCATGTTGACTCCTTGGGACCGATAGCGGGCGTTACCTGCGGTTACGGGGTGGAGTCTCCCCATGGAACGGCATAGACGCCTTGTCTAGCGGCCCGCGGTAGCGGGGCGTGCATGCGCCGAGGTTACCCGGTCGTGCGGGCGTCCGGCTTCGCCATGATCGACAGGGCGATGGCCGTCACGCCCTCGATCATCAGGCTGACGCCGATGATCGTCACGAAGGCCGTGAACGATCCCTCCGGGTGGAGGAGGAGCAGGATTCCTATCGCACCCGTGACGATGCCGAAGAGGATTGCCGGGAAACCTCCACCGCGGAATCCCCGATCACGGCCACTTCGGTCTGGGTTGTAGTCCGTGGCCATGGCCACGACCTACGGGGATCGCGTCCCCGGTAGGTTGGCGCCGATGACCTCGATTCGCTCGACTCGCGTGGTTCTCCCCGACGGGGACCGTCCCGCGACGCTGAGAGTGGAGGACGGCCTCTTCGTCGAGATCGGGGAAGGGCCCGGCGATCACGACTACGGCGACTACGTGATCATGCCCGGGCTCGTGGACTCCCATGTCCATGTGAACGAGCCGGGAAGGACTGACTGGGAAGGCTTCGCCACCGCGACACGAGCTGCGCTGGCCGGTGGCACCACCACCGTCGTCGACATGCCGCTCAACTCGATCCCGCCGACCACGACGGTCTCCGCGCTCGAGCAGAAACGAGCCGCCGCCAGGGGAAAGCTCTCGGCCGACGTCGCCTTTTGGGGAGGAGTCGTACCGGGCACCGAGGATCAGACCAGCGGGTTGGTCGACGAAGGTGTGTGCGGGTTCAAGGTCTTCCTCACCGACTCCGGTGTTCCCGAATTCCCGCCGATGGAGCTTGCTGCCCTGCAGGATCTGAGCCTTGACGTGCCTCTCCTCGTCCACGCCGAGGCCACTGATCTCCTCGGAGAGCCCGGCCCCTCGTACGCCGACTACCTGGCGTCCCGACCGCCCCGAGCCGAGGCCGAGGCCATCGCACGCGTGGCGCATCTCGATGCTCCGGTCCACGTCCTCCACGTGTCCTCCGCCCAGGGCGTCGATGCCATCGCCGCGGCCGCCGCCGTCAGCGGGGAGACCTGTCCTCATTATCTGACCTTCACCAATGAGGACGTGACCGGCACAGAGTTCAAATGCGCACCCCCGATACGGGATGCCGGCCATCGCGAGAGCCTTTGGGACGGCCTGGTCTCCGGCGCCCTCTCGATGGTCGTGTCCGATCATTCGCCCTCGCCTCCCGAGATGAAACGTGGAGACTTCGCCACGGCTTGGGGAGGCATCGCCTCGGTCCAGCTCCGGCTGTGCGTGACCTGGACCGGTGCATTTGAGCGGAATGTCCCCCTCACTGCGCTGGTCGGGTGGCTGGCTTCGGCTCCAGCGCACCTCGCCGGCATCGACGACCGCAAGGGATCGATCGCTCCGGGCAAGGATGCGGACTACGTGGTCTTCGACCCCGATGGGGTGACCGAAGTCCGGGGAGCCGACCTCCATCACCGACATCCCCTTACTCCCTATGAGGGAATGCGTCTTCGCGGACGTGTCGTGGAGACAGTGCTCGGATCACCTGCGAGGATGCTGGTCCGCAGATGATCGATCTCATATCGGAACTGGTCGGCGGTGAGGTAGTCGAGTGCAACGACGAGTTCTTCGCCGAAGCCGCGACTCTGATCAAGACCGAGGATCCGGTGTGGAAGGCAGACCTCTACACGGACCGCGGCAAGTGGATGGATGGCTGGGAGACCCGGCGACGCCGCGAGCCGGGTCACGACTGGTGTGTCTTGTCGTTGGGTATCCCGGGTGTGGTCGAGAGGGTGACCGTCGACACGTCCCACTTCACCGGTAACTATCCGGAGGAATTCTCTCTGGACGCATCCCCGGGCGACGACGTGTGGAGCGAGGTGATCCCCAAGACCGGCCTTGAAGGGGACTCCACGGTCTCGTTCGAGCTCGACTACCCGCATCGGGTTGTTGCGGTTCGTCTCAACATCTACCCCGATGGTGGGGTGGCCCGACTCCGGATCGAAGGTGAGCCGATTCCGAGCATGCAGATCGTCTGCCCGGACGGCCCAACCGATCTGGTGGACGTCAGGCTCGGGAGTCAGTGGCTGGAGGCGTCCGACTATCACTACTCGCCTCCGTCGAACCTCCTCCTTCCCACCGACTCCGCCGGGATGTGGGACGGCTGGGAGACGCGTCGCCGCCGGGGGCCGGGTCACGATTGGGCCACGTTCCGCCTCGGCCTCCCTGGCGAGGTGGAGTCTTTCGTGGTCGACACGACTCATTTCAAGGGCAACTGCCCCGGGTGGGTGTCGGTTCATCTGTCCGATGATGGCGAGGAGTGGACCACCGTGGTCGATGAGGTGGAGGTGCTGGCGGACACCGTCAACGAGATTTCGCTCTCAGCTCCCGCTCCGGCCAAGTATGTGCGCCTCTCGCTCCATCCCGACGGCGGGGTTGCCAGGTTCCGGGTGCTGGGCCGTCCCGACCGCGATGCGGCAGGTGCGTTGCGGCTTCGCTACCTCAACTCACTCTTCGAGGAGGCGGCTCGGGGGTTCTTCTTCACGACTTGTGTCACCAAGACCTGGGTCGAGGAGATGGTGTCGAGCCGTCCTTATCGATCGGTCGACGCCGTCTTGGGGAGGGCAAACGCAGTCTTCGACACGTTGGACGAAGAAGACTGGCTCCAGGCTTTCGCCGGTCACCCCCGGATCGGCGAGCGTGGCGGCGAGACCGAGAACAGGGAGCAGGCGGGAACCGCTTCCGCGTCGCGGGAGGTCCTGCGTGACCTGGTCGACGTCAACCGGAGATACGAGGAGAAGTTCGGGTTCACCTACATCGTCTATGCCACCGGGAAGACGGCGTCCCAGATGCTGGCGGTGGCAAGGGAGCGCCTCGGGAACGACCGATCGACCGAGATCGCCGCTGCCGCGGCGGAGCAGCGCAAGATCACGGAGACGAGACTGCGACGCATGTTGTGCCAGGAGACCTCATGACGACACTCAGCACTCATGTCCTCGACACCGCGACCGGTGAGCCAGCGGCCGGCATGCGTGTTCACCTCGCCCGGTCCGCCGACGTCGGCTGGGAGACGATCCATGAGTACGCGACGGATGACGACGGCCGCGTTCCCAGCTTCGGTGATCTTCCCGAGGGGCGTTACCGCCTCGGTTTCGAGACCGGGGAGTGGGGCAACGAGTTCTTTCCGTTCGTCCATGTGGTGTTCAACGTGGAGGACACCCGGCCCCACTATCACGTTCCGCTCCTGTTGAGCCCGTACGGCTACAGCACCTATCGGGGGAGTTGACGTGCCGCTGGGAGCCAATCGCTGGGGCAAGTCGGAGGTCCGGGTGTCGAAGGTCTTCCGTGGTCAAACGGGCGATGACTTCATCGACCTGACCGTGAACGTGCTTCTGGAGGGCGATGTGGCCGCGGCGCACACCGAGGGCGACAACTCCTCCGTGCTCCCGACGGACACCATGCGCAACACCGTGTACGGCATGGCGCAGGAGGGCTTGACGCGGGATCTGGAGGCATTCGGTGAGGTGTTGTGCAACCACTTCCTCGAGCGCGAGGACATCACCGCAGCCGAGGTGACTCTCGCCGAACGACTCTGGCAGCGAGGCTCTTCGTCGGGCTTCATCGGTGGGGGCTCGGAGCGGCGGACGGCTCGCGTCATCCGGGGTGAGGTGGAGTCGACTCGAGCCGGTGTCGAAGGTCTCGTCGTGTTGAAGACCTCCGGGTCGGCATTCGAAGGGTTCCCGAAAGACCGGTTCACCATCCTCCCCGAGGCCTCAGACCGACTCTTGGCCACGTCGATCACTGCCGAATGGGCCTATTCGTCGATGCCGTCGAACACGTCGACAACTTGGGCCTTGGTCCGGACGACGCTGATCGACCGCTTCTTCGAGGACTGGTCGGCTTCGGTGCAGCACCAGGGCTACCTCATGGGTGAGGAGGTCCTGCGACTGGTGTCGGAGGTGTCGGAGATCAGCTTCCGTCTCCCCAAC
>DASUUP010000189.1:0-5846 GCA_036373995.1 Acidimicrobiia bacterium | reverse complement strand
CGATCACCGTGCAGACTTCAGTCAGTGTCCCGCCAACGAGTGTTACGACCTCGGTTGCATCCAGCTCTCCCTTCGATCCTGCTCGAGACTCCCTTCTGGGGCTCGGCAGTCGGCGCAGAGATCGTCATTTCGGGCTGGGCGGACCTCGAGTCGGGCACGACGTCCTACGTCATCGTTGACAGCGATGGGACCATCGTCCAAGAGGGCGAAATCGCCAGCACCCCGGGCCAACGAAGCGATTTCGACCTGAGCGTCGAGTTGGAGGAAATCCCGAGCCCGGGCAGAGGCTCGATCATCGTTTGGGAGTGGGCACCCGACGGCTCACAGAGACATGTCCTCGAGTACCCGATAGACGTTGTCGACGTCCCGTGAACGCCCTCGACCTCACAACGGTCCTCTAGGGCCTCGGCCGAGCTCATTGATCCAAGGTCCTCACGCCAACTGACCAATGGCCCTAACCGTCGGTCGCAACCCGATTGATACTCGACCTCGTAGGAGTGCATCGATGCGAGCCAATAGGAGGTTCGACGTGAACACCAAGACGCTCTCCACGCAGCCTGGTCTGACCCCGGGCTACCGCCGGCGGCCGTCCACCATCACGGCCCTCGCCGCGTTGTTGATCCTCCTGGTTATCGGCGCGCTCCAGGGTGGGTTGGCCATGGTGACCAACCCGATCGATCCGCTGGGCATGTCACCCGCCTTCCTGGAGAGGGCTCCGGTGGACGATTACTTCTGGCCGGGAATGTTCCTTCTAGCCATCGCTGCCGCATCATCCGTCACCGCAGTGGGGCTTCTGCTCCCGTGGCGCTGGGGTTGGGCACATGGGATCGAGGCTGTGATCGGGCTTCGTTGGGCCTGGATCGGGGCGATGTCGATCGGAACGGTCTTGGCAGCCTTCGAAATCCTCGAGCTTTTCATCGTCCCGTTCCATCCGGTGATGCACCCACTCCTGATCGCGTGGTCGCTCGCGATCCTGGGTCTGGCTCTCCTCCCCTCGGCTCGACGATTTCTTGCGGTGCAGCGATGACCGTCACCACCGGATACCGAGGCACCACAGCCCCGTCGGATGAAGTGGTCGTTGATTGGCGCTGGGCGTCCGTCATGGTTCTGGGCATCGCGTTGACTCTCCGCCTGGCAGCAGAAGGTGCCTTGATCTGGCGACTGGCCTGGCTCGTCGTCGGTGTGGCGGCGACCGTGTTCGCCGGTGTGTTGTGGCTGCGCCAGGGTCGTGCCGGTGGCGTCGCGGCTCTGTTGTTCGGTGTGGCCGGAATGACCATGGGAATCGGGATGGGTCTGCGGTGGCTGGCGGCACATGTCGTCACGGTGAGCTCGGTTTTCGCCGCGGCGGTGTTCCTTCTCGGTGTTGTGGTGACGGCCATGGGACTGGCCCGGTCCACGAGCCAGATGCGACAGCCGATACGCACGGTCATCGGTGCGGCCGCCCTACTTGCGGTTGTGGTGCTGGTCTGGACGCTGGCACCGGCGGTCATCGCCACCAATGTTCCACCCACCAGCCATGAGGCGACTCCGGCCGACTTCGGTCTGGTCGCCGAGGAGGTCGGTTTCACGACGCTGGACGGAGTCCAGCTGTGGGCCTGGTACATCCCTCCCACCAATGGCAAGGTGGTGATCCTTCGTCATGGTGCGGGCTCGACGGCCTCCGACGTCCTGGCACATGCCGCCGTGTTCGCCAGAAATCTCTATGGGGTACTGATAACCGACGCTCGTGGACACGGCAAAAGCGGAGGGGAAGCGATGGACTTCGGCTGGTACGGGGATGTCGACCTGGAGGCCGCCGTCAGTTTCCTCACCGGCCAGCCCGAGGTCGACCCCGACCGCATCGCCGTTGTCGGGTTGTCCATGGGTGGCGAGGAGGCCATCGGCGCGGCCGGCTCCGATTCGAGGATTGCTGCAGTCGTGGCCGAAGGGGCCACGGCCAGAACCGACTCCGACAAGCAGTGGCTGGTCGACGAATACGGCTGGCGGGGCTGGATCCAGGTGAGATTGGAGTGGCTCCAGTACGCATTCACAGACTTGCTGACGGACGCCGAGAAGCCCGTCGCGCTAGTGGATGCAGCAAGATCAGCTGTCCCACGACCGATCATGCTGATCACGGCAGGGGACGTGGCCGAAGAGGCGAGTGCGGCCCAATTCATCGAATTCGGACCCGGCGACAACGTTTTCGTTTGGACCGTTCCGCGGTCGGGCCACATACAGGGACTGGCAACCGCCGCCGAGGAATGGGACGACCGGGTCGTTGGCTTTCTCGATTCGGCTCTCAGTGACGGCTGAGCGACGTACCCGCTCAGGCTGACGGGATACTCAGGCCGAGGATCGAATCGCGACCGTTATGGCCCGCGCCGAGATGCCGGCGAGCTCGAGCTGTTGTTCCTGGGTGGCCGATCCCGGCCAACCGGTGACAGCGAGCTTGGTGACCGTGACATCGAGATCGGACACGGCCTCGAGGACAGCATCGCCGAGACCACCAACGGTGCCATGGTCCTCTACCACGATCAGACGCTTGGTCTCGGCTGCTGCACGCCTGATGGCTTCCCTGTCGATGGGCTGTATCGAGTAGGCGTCGATCACCCGCACCGGACGATCGACCAGACCGTCAGCTGCCGTGAGCGCCTCGAAGACGGTAATTCCGGCCGCGATCACGGTCACCGAATCATCCCCCGAATGACGCAACGTGCGGGATCCTCCGATCTCGAACCCGTTCGTTGGCTCGGGAAGAACCGGGGTTTCGCCCCTGGTGGTGCGGATGTATGTGATTCCGCCGGTGGCGATCGCCTGCTCGGTGAGAGCCACCGTGGCGGGCCCATCAGCGGGATACAGGACAGTGGAGCCGAACAGGCCACGCATCATGGCGATGTCATCGAGACCCATCTGCGACGGGCCATCCTCACCGATGGAGACACCGGCGTGTGACCCGTTGACCACAAGCCGGGCGTCGGAAATGGCCGCCATCCGCAAGAAATCGTGAGCGCGGGTCAGAAATGCGGAGAAAGTCGATACGACCGGGATCAGACCGAGGGCCTGGAGGCCGGTGGCGGCGCCCACCATGGCCTGTTCCGCGATGTACATCTGGATGAATCGCTCCGGAGTGCTCTTCTCCACACTGTCGGTCCGGGTGGAATTCCCCACCTCGGCGTCGAAGACGACCACTCTGGGGTCGGCGGCCACGATTGCCGCGAGTGCCTCGCCGAACGCGTCCCGGGTGGCGACTGGCTCCCCTATTCGTGGAAGCTCATAGTCCGAAGGCTCGAGAGTCGGCGGTGTGAAGACTTCGGGCCCTTCGACCTCTAGTGGCATCGGAGGTGGTGGTGCAAGCTGTTCGATCGCGTTGGACGCCTCCTCCTCTCCGAGGGCCTTGCCGTGCTCACCGACCTCGTTGGCCACGGCGTCGACTCCCCAACCCTTGACGGTCGACGCGATGACCATCGCCGGGCCGTTGTCTGTGGCCTCGTCGTATGCCGCAGCGATGGCATCGGTGTCATGGCCGTCGACGACCACAGGGTGCCAGCCAAACGAACTGACCCGTCTCGCATAGAGATCGGCGTCCCGGCCATACATCGTGGGACCGGTCTGTCCGAGACGATTCATGTCGAGGATGGCCACCAGGTTGGTCACTTCGTGGTGCGAAGCCAGAGCGAGCGCCTCCCAGACCGACCCCTCAGCCATCTCCGAGTCACCCAACATCACCCAGACTCGAGCCGGCGAGCCAAGGATCCGTAGGCCCAGGGCCATTCCGAGGGCGTTGGGGAGACCCTGTCCGAGGGAGCCGGTCGCGACATCGATGTGAGGTAGGCCGGGCACCGGATGACCCTCCAAAGGACTGCCCTCTTCGCGGAGATGTTCGAGTTCTTCCCTAGGGATGACGCCCAGGGCAGCCAACGTCGCGTATAGGACTGGGGCACCATGGCCCTTGGAAAGCACGAACCGGTCATTCGCGAGATGCGCCGGGTCATCCTTGTCGAGCCGCATGTACTGGTCGAACAGAACGGCCATCAGATGAGCAGCCGACAACGAGGAGGTGGGGTGCCCCGAACCAGCCGCGGTCGTCTCGATGATGGAGTCGGCGCCGAGTCGGCGCGCGAGAAGGTCAGACGCGGTCTGGGTCACGATCGTCGAGACTCGTACCCACTGCGGGCCGGCGATAAACGCTTCGACGCTGCCTCGTCGCTCGGCGTGCGGTGTCGCATGAGCGACCGAGCATGGCTCCTCGTCACCGAAGCACCCTCGAGGGCACCGCAGGAGTGCGTCGGCCGAACGACCACCGGGTGGGTCTTCGGACGATCGCCTCAGCGAACGCAATCGCCCAGATGCTGGACAGGGGCGGGTCGTCCCCAGGGCATGAGCGGAAGCTCCCGTTGGCAACGGGAGTCGTCGAACGTAGATTCCGGACATGTTCGACCCCGCGGACCCCTACGACAGGTTCATGGGCCGGTATTCGATGCCACTGGCCATTGAAGAAATGGCCCTTTCCGTGGATGTCGAACACCCCGAGCTTCGAGGAATGGTGGGAGCCCTTCACCTTGGGTGTAGGCCCGGCCGGGGCGTACCTAGCCTCGCTCGACCCACGGGCAAGGCCCGAATTGCGTGAGTTGTGCCGTCGGGAGTTGCCCAAAGCGCCGTTCGTCCTTGGTGCCCGAGCCTGGGCGACACGGGGCGCCTGACCGCATGGCGGCTACCCATGTCTGACATCGACGCGTACTTCCACGGCAAGCCGGTTACACACCAGATCTACCGAAAGGTCGAGAGTCGCATCCGTCGATTGGGGCCTGCAGAGAGAACGATCAAGACCCAGATCAGCTTCGGTGTGAATCGCAAGTTCGCCTGGGTGTGGCTGTACAACGTGACCAGGAAGAACCCCAACGGGATCCTCCACCTCACCCTGGCCCTCGACCACGACGCCGAGGATCCTCACGTCAGAGACATCAGCCAGGTGAGCAAGAACAGATGGAACCACCAGATCGTAATCCGCACCTTGGACGACGCCCGCAGCGACTGGCTCGGCGAACTCCTCGAACATGCCTATCGATATGGAGCCCGCTGAGGTGTGATCGCAGGAGCGAGACCAGCACGATCCACCGGTTGGCCCGCGCGGTGCCGCGACCGGATGAACGCAGGAAGAAGCCGGTTGGAACGAGGGTCGCGGCGGCCCAGATCCCATTCCGCGCCATGATCTTCTTGGCACCCTCGAGGTCCCTGGAGTCAAGCTCGCATTCATGATTCCCGACCGAAAGGTGTACCTTGAGGAGGAGTTCGAATCAGGACGGGACACATTCCCTCCTGTCGACGCCGGACAAATTCCACCCGGAATACGGGATTCAGAGTTTGAGGGGGGACGAAAAGGGGAAGAAGTGGGCCTTTCGGCCCTGCCCGAGGCGGCCGAGCGCTGAATAGGTTTGGAATCGAGCCTCGTAGGTAGGTGGAATGTCAACGAACAAGTACTTCAGGAATGGCGAGGTCCCTAACCGCCTTCTCCCCTCTCTCAGAATCAGCCCAAGACTCGGCTTCGTGAGCACGTATCCGCCGACGATGTGCGGTCTGGCCACCTTCACGTCCTCGTTGCGGGGAGCCATCGCAGAGAATCGGGGCAGCGATTCGGGTCTCGACGTCGTGGAGTTGGCGAACGGCCACCCGCCCAGCATGGCGCGACCGGAGGTCGTCGGCAGTTTGGACCCGTCCGATATGTTCTCGGTTCGCCTGGCGGCGGATCGGCTGTCCGACTACGACGCTGTGATCATCCAGCATGAATATGGCATCTGGGGCCCGGACATGGGGCTGCCTGTAGTCGAATTCGTCGAGCGCATCCAAACTCCGCTGATAACCACGTTGCA
>DASUUP010000188.1:0-6099 GCA_036373995.1 Acidimicrobiia bacterium | reverse complement strand
GATGATCACGTGTGTTGGCAAGTGGAGAGTTCCTCCGATTGTCGCTGGGGGGGCAGGACTCGAACCCGCAACAACAGGACCAAAACCTGCCGTGTTACCAGTTACACCACCCCCCAATTCGGGGTTCACATAAAGGTTACCGCCGTGCCGAGCGCGACCCAGAAACCGCAACAACACGACCGCAACCACCACTGTGTTCCCAGTCACACCACCCAAAGTGGATCCACATGACGTCACCGCCACGCCGAGCACGACCCAGAACCCCGCAACAACAGGACTGCAACGGTGTGCCGGATCTCCCGCTCAGGGGGTTTTCGGGCTCGCCATCGCGACCCCACGCTCACGTAGCTCCACCCCTCTGCCCTCACGGATGAGACCCGAGACCGCCGAAGCGGCGTCCGAGGCCTCGTCGAGTGTGGAGAAGTACCCGAAGCAGGCCGAGCCCGAGCCGGTGAGACACACCGTTGTCCCCCACACGGCGGATACGTCGGCAATGAAGTCTCCCAATAGCGGCTCTATGTCCAGAGCGGCAGGCAGCAGGTCGTTGCGCATGGGCGTGCGGCCCCGCAGTGAGGGAGGCAGGAGACCGTCCGGAACCGGGTCACCCTCCGGGCCTTCCAACCGGTCCCACCTCCCATAGACCTCCTTCGTCGACAGGCCGAACTCGGGCACGACGACGGCGAACGCGAAATTCTCGGCCGGCCTCGACGCCTCGATGGTCTCACCGACGCCTCCCATCATCACGGTTCCTCCTTTGAGAAACAGAGACACGTCGGCGCCGACCCGCGACGCGGCGGCAGGCAGCGACTCACCAGGCACATCTCCGAAGTCCGACGCAGCCAGTAATGCAGCGGCGGCATCGGAGCTACCGCCACCCAGCCCTGCTGCAACCGGGATCTCTTTCATGAGCGACACGGCTAACGGTGGGACAGACCCGAACTCCCGAGCGATGGCGAGCGCCCGGCTCACGAGGTTGTCCTCGATTTCCGAGTCCAGCTCGTCTCTCCCCTCGCCTGACCTCACCTCGAGACGGTCACACCATTGGATCGTCTGGACCAGAGACGCCAACGGGTGGTACCCATCGGATCGCGGTGGTGAGACCAGCAGCGAGAGGTTGAGCTTGGCCGGAGCCTCGTAGACGGTCATGCCGACGCACCCAGCCGCAGCCAATCCTCCGCTGACAGGTTCTCGGCTCGCGACGTCGGCGATATACCCGCTGCCTCCAGCGATGCGATGGGCTCTTCGAGGACTGCACTCAGCGATCGCCGCAGCATCTTCCGCCGCTGCCCGAAACCTGCCCGCGCCAGCTCGACGGCCCTGGGAGCTTCGCTCGGTGCCGACTTCCTCTGCATGACCACCACGGCAGACTCCACGCGGGGCGGCGGATAGAAGACCTGCGGAGGGACTGTGAAAGCCACCCGGGCGTCGGTGTAGATGCCTGCGATCACCGACGGTAGACCGTAGAGGTCATCCGAAACCGTGGCTGCGAAACGCTCCGCCACCTCGCGCTGAACCATGACGACGAATCGGTCGATGTTCGGGGCGTGCTGCATTGCATCGAGGACGACGGGTGTGCCCACGTTGTATGGGAGGTTCGCCACCATCAACCAGCCACCTCCCTCGAGGGCGGAGACGAAGTCGACGTCGGTCACGTCTTCGAAGCGGAGGTCGACATCGAAGCCCTCGATTACCTCGGACAAGACGGAACGCAATCCTCTGTCGATCTCGTAGGCCACGACGGTGGCCCCGGCAGCGGCCAGGGCACGAGTGAGAGTTCCTGTGCCGGCACCGATCTCGACGACTCTCGACTCAGGGCCAACACCCGCCACAGCGACGATCTTGCGTGTGATGTTGGCATCAGCAAGGAAGTGCTGGCCGAGATGCTGAATCGGAGCCAGACCGTGCCGTTGGAGCAGCTCTGCGATCTCGGACCGGGTCTGCGCGGTCACCGACCGAAGATCCTCGCCGCATTCTCGGAGGTGACCTTGGCCACATCGTGGACAGCCATTCCCCACACGCCGGCCAAGGCCTCGCCCACCAACGCAACCCAAGCGGGCTCGTTCGGCTCCCCACGATGCGGTGGCGGAGCCAGATAGGGGGTGTCGGTCTCGACCAGGGCACGCTCGGGGGGAATCAGCTCGGCGCTGAGGCGAATCGTCTCGCCGGTTTCGAAGGCGACCGGGCCCGCGAAGGAGAAGGTGACACCCAGATCGAGAAAGCGACGGGCCCATCGACGGCCCCCGGTCCAACAGTGCAGAACTGTCCTGTCACCGGAGTCGGTTTCGCTGAGGATCCTGTGGGTGTCGGCGAAGGCATCGCGACAGTGGACGATCAACGGCTTTCCCAGGTCGGCGGCGATCTCGATGTGGTCGCGCAGTGATGCTTCCTGAGCATCGCGGGGAGAAAGCTCCCGGTAGAAGTCGAGACCTGTCTCTCCGATCGCAGCGACGTGTGGTGCCAACGACTCGATCGCCCCCCGTTGCTCCGGCCATGCTGCGGCATCGTGGGGATGGAGGCCGGCGGTTGGGAGTACCCGGCCGCCGAACTGTTCGGCAAGCGCGAGGGCTGCCTTGGAACTAGCGGCATCAACGCCAGGCGCGACCAGCCACGACACATCCGCGGCGCGTTCCAGCAGCTCCTCAGGCGGTCGCCCATCGAGCTGGAGATGACAGTGTGTGTCTACCCATGACATACACAAACGACGGTACCTGGCACGGCGTCAGTGACGATCGGTAGGCTCCGCGGGTGGATTCTGGAATAGCCCGCAAGATCGACGACCTTGGACGGATTGTCATCCCGGCCGAAACCAGGCGCTTGTTCAACATCCGTGAGGGCGACCACCTCTACATCGCCGTCGAGGGAGGAAACATCGTGCTGCGCAAGATGACCGACTCATGCACATTCTGCGGAAGCGATACCCAAGTGACGCAGTTCAAGGGCAAAGGAATCTGTAGCTCGTGTCGCTCTCAGCTCGATAGCTGACATGCATCACGCCTGATCGGAGATCACGCCTGATCGGAGATCAGGGCCTCGTAGACCTCGCGTCGAGACACACCCAACTCCTCGGCGACCGCCCGAGCCGACACCCGGACACTCCCTCCATCTGCGACCATCGCGCGTGCCTTCTCGATCGCTTCCTCGAGTGATGGGCCAGGCAGTTGTACCGGTGCGATGACGAGGGTGACCTCGCCTTTGACTTCGCCTGCCCATCGCTCGACCGCCGCACCGAGGCCGCCCACCCAGCATTCCTCGTGGAGCTTGGTGAGCTCTCTCATGACGGCAACACCACGATCTTCCCCGCATGCTGTGGCGAGGTCGCGAAGATCGTCGGCGAGCCGGTTCGGGCTGGCGAAGACCACCACCGCCCGCTCGTCGTTGGCAATCGCCTCGAGGCGCTCGACTCGTTCCTGACCCTTCCGAGGCAAGAAGCCCTCGAACGAGAACCTGTCGCCACCGAAGCCGGAAAGGGCCAATGCAGTCGTCACCGCCGACGGACCTGGAACGACCGATACGGGGAGACCGGCATCGCGTACCGCCCTCACGGCCGAGGCTCCGGGGTCGGAGACGGTGGGCATCCCGGCATCGGACACGAGGACGACCTTCTCCCCTCTCTTGACTGCCTGGACCAGTTGCTCGGTGCGGCTCGCCTCGTTGCCGACGAAGAGCGACGCCATCGGGACATTGATCACGAGGTGTCGAAGCAACTTAGCGGTGCGCCGTGTGTCCTCGGCATAGACGATGTCAGCCGAGGCGAGGGTGTTGCGGAGACGCTCGGAGATATCTCCCAGATTGCCGATCGGAGTGGCGCAGACGACTAGTCGACCTTCGGACACCGCGTCGAAATTAGAGGATGTCAGTCCAAACCGGCAGCGGCTCTGATCTGCTCCCCGACCGTCGGTACGTCGGCGGCGATGAAGTACAGGTCGCCGTCGAGCAGTTCGACCCAGGCGAAATTGTCCTCGGGGAAGGAGTCGGTGGCGAATGCGAGGAGGGCTTGTTCGAGCTCCGCGACATCGCCGGTGGTGTCCCCTTCGTAGACGATGAGCAGCGCAGCGTCCTCCCCGTCGAACCACTGGTGGTAGCTATCGCCACCCCAGCCGTCGGCTGCCTCGGCCATCGTCTCGACACCGGTGCCCTGGTTGAGCATCACCCGAAACCCCTCCTCACCCCAGACAGAAGTCCTCTCCAGCTCGTATCCGGGCACCGATATCTCGGGGATCTCGACCTGGACAGGCAAGTCGCGCGTGTAGTCCTCCGGCGTGATGATCTGTTCCGTCGAGCCCGGCAGGCCTGGCATCGAGACGTAGGCATCGTTGAGAGCATCCCAGCCGTTGGCACCCACGTAGAGGTCTTGCGCGAAGGACAACCCGGCGTCGTAGGGGAAGATGAGGGTCTCACGCAAGAATCGTGGCGCCGTGTTCAAGACGGGTGTCTCGATCTGCAACATCTCGGCGAGCAGCTCCCCGACCTCCTGCTGCGGAAGGGTCCTGATCCAGAGGACTTCCGCCCAGGAGGCATCTCCCTCGAACATCGCCTGGTAGGCCCTGGCCTGGTCGAGCTTGCCGGCATCGATGAGCTCCCGCCAGTTCTCCGATTGATTGAAATGCTGGTCGGTCAGAGCATGTACGAGCTCATGAAAGACGGTTGTGCGTTGAACCTGTGTGAGCCGATCCTCGCGGGCACGCACGACGATCTCTCCTGCCTCGCCGTCGTAGTAGCCATAGGCCTGCTCGCCGTATAGGTCGTCGAGGATCGTGGAGAGGTCGGCCGGCTCGGCGAGGAGCCCGAGCATCTTGTAGAGCGCCTCATCGGCAGGCAGGTCCTCGATGTCCTCATCGAGCAACGTCCGGATCCTCGCCTCGAACTCCTCGTCGCTGAGCGCAGTGATGGTTGGCGTGCTGAGGAAGGGCAGCCCCCGGACCTCCTGGGCCTCGAGCAGCAACTCTGCGATCTGTGCCTTGACTTCGTCGGACACACCTTCCAAACCGGAGAGGTCCGGAGCTGTTATCGGCGGCATCTCGATGGTTGTCGTGGGCGAGCCTGACGAGCTGGTCGTCGTCTCACCGTCGACCGTGGTCGTCGTCTGCCCGGGCAGGGTCGATCCGGTCGTCGACGTCGCCTCCGAGGCATCGCCAGTGCAGGCGGCGGAGACGAGCAGCAAGACTGTGAGAAGGGGAGCTAGCCGGCGGACCATTCGCAGTCAGGTTATCGGCGGCGAGGGGCTAGACCTGGGCATCCAGGTCGGCATAGGCATTGTCTGCCTCGTACCCTCTCGGCTGATGTTCAACCGTACTGCCAGCTTGGTCGTCGCGGCCGCCCTGATCCTTGCGGCATGTGGTGGCGACTCGACCGGCGGCGCCCTCGAAGCCGTGATCGACCCCGCAGGGGAGACTTCCGGATTCGGCGACTTCACCACCGGCCGGGACAAGAGCTTCGGAGTCTTCGTCTGCACGCGCGGCGGTCCTGTGGAGATCGTGTCGGTGGCGCCTGCCCTGACCGAGGGCGATATCGAATACCTCGGCGCCGCCGTGTACACGTCCGATGAGATGTTCGTTGGAGCTGCCCACGGCTATCCGCCCGATGGCATCGACGAGGCGAAGCTCAGCGACGTCGAAGGTGGCGCGATCGAGACCGATTGCTCCGATAGCGGTGGGGAGAAGGTCCAGTTGTTGATCGGTGCGGAGCGAACCGGTATCGGAGGCGGCGTTCTCGACGGCTTCGTCGTCACCTATGGCGATGACGAACTGGAGATCCCATTCACGATCCTGATGTGTGGCGACGAGATGGAATTCTGTGAGGCGCTGATCCCGGCTCCCACCACAACGATTCCTGAAGACAGCTAGCCCCAGGCTCTCTCCGCGGTCGACACGACCACGCTGAGCTTGGCCCATTGCTCGTCTTCAGTCAGGGCATTGCCCTCGATCGTCGAGGCGAATCCGCATTGAGGGCTGAGACACAGTTGGCCCCCTTTGAAATGCGAGGAGGCTTCCTCGATCCGCTGGAGAAGCTCCTCCTCCGACTCGAGCTCGGGCCGCTTCGATGTGACCAGGCCGAGCACCACCGTCTTGTCCTCCGGGACGAACCGGAGAGGGGCGAAGT
>DASUUP010000187.1:0-3478 GCA_036373995.1 Acidimicrobiia bacterium | reverse complement strand
CCTGCGCGGGGTGCGCCTCGGAATCGTGCTGCCCGGTCTCACCCGGATGCAAGTCCGGGCCATCTTCGAGGCTGCATGCCAGGTCGTCGACGAGGGTGTCGACGTGCATCCCAAGATCATGATCCCGTTGATCGCGCATGTGAATGAATTGGCCAGGCAGCGGGGGACTCTCGAGGAGGAGGCGCGGGCTGTGATGTCCGAGCAGGGGGTCGACATCGACTACCAATTCGGCACCATGATCGAGATCCCCAGGGCCGCCCTCACTGCCGCTGAGATCGCCGAGCACGCCGAGTTCATCTCCTTCGGGACCAACGACCTGACTCAGATGACTTTCGGAATCAGCCGCGACGACGCCGAGAAAGCCTTCTTGGTGCAGTACCTCGAAGAGGGCATCCTGGAGCGCAATCCGTTCGCCACAATCGACACCGAAGGAGTAGGCGAATTGATGAGGATGGCTGTCGAGAGGGGAAGGGCGACTCGGCCGGATCTGAATGCCGGGATTTGTGGTGAGCACGGAGGGGACCCGGAATCAATTGCCTTCTGCCGGAGGCTCGGCCTCGACTATGTCAGCTGCTCCCCGCCTCGCGTTCCCGTTGCGAGGCTGGCCGCGGCCCAGGCGTCGATCCGGGAACCTCGGTAGAGCCGGTTCAAGGTCATACCGACGGCACTCCCGGCCCGGATCCGTCACGAACCGTCTCTAGGTTCAGAGTGTGACGAGATCACCTTGCACAGGTGAGACAACCCATGTGAGGGAGCGATGACAGAGATCTCCGGGTGGTTGAGCATTGCACAGCGCCGGATGCGGGGCTCTCTGCTTTGGCATGAGCCGTTGTCCGCTCCGGAAGATGTTGTCGGATGGTTCGGTGCGTCTCAGGCCCAAGAGTACGAGCCGGCCAAGTGGTCGGTGGCCATGCGCACATCCGGTGTCAGGAATGCCGACCTCGACTGGCTCGTCGACGAGGGTCGCATTCTCCGCACCCACGCCCTCCGCCCCACGTGGCACTTCGTTCGGCCCGAGGACATCCGCTGGCTGCAGACTCTCACCGGCCCCCGGGTTCACGTGCTCAATGGTCACTACTACCGCCTCCATGGTCTCGACAAAGAGCTGATGGGTAGATGCGAGCGTCTGGTTGGTCGATGGCTCGATGAGGACGGCGACCTCACCCGGAATGAGATCGGGGAGCGGCTGGGGGTCGCGGGGATCGAAGCCGAAGGAAACCGTCTCGCGTACATAATGATGAGCGCCGAGCTCAATGGGGTGGTGTGCAGCGGAAGACGGCGGGGTGCCACCCATACCTACGCCCTTGTCTCGAGGCGGGCACCGGACGCGTTGCAGCTGACCGAGGACCAAGCCCTGTGCGAGCTGATCGTTCGATACTTCCAAAGTCATGGACCGGCCACGATTGGTGACTTTCGTTGGTGGTCGAGTCTCACCGTCGCTCAAATCCGGCGGGGCCTCGAGCTGGCAGGGGATCGACTTCACAGCGAGAAGGTGGGAGAGCACGTTGTGTGGAGCGTCGATCCGACCCCTGTCCGACCTCCGGCCCATCCCACGGTTCACCTGCTTCAGCCCTACGACGAGTACACGGTCGCCTTTGCCGACACGAAGAGAGCGGTCGACGCGGCCGGGGTCGACACCCCTCCCCGGGTGATCGACGGGCGCGCCTTCTATCACGCCCTGATAGTCGACAGCCAACTCGCCGGATGGTGGCGGCGTCGGCTGGGCCGTGCCCACGTCGAGCTCGAGGTGCGATTTTCCCGTCATCTCAGCGAAGGGGAATGCGAGCTTCTTCGCGACGCGGGACGAGCCTACGGCCGATTCCACGGTCTCCCGGTTCGTTGGAGAGCTCACCTGGACGCGAACTGAGCCTCGGTGATGCCGACCTGGGCGGTGGTGAGCTTGCGAAGGGCTTCGGCGTACTCCGGAATCGCGTCGGAGCACAGCATGTGACCAGCACCGCGCAGGTTTGGGCAGGCCGGCCAAGACCAAGACCCCCTCGTATACGCTTCTGGGGGTAGACCTGGATACGAGAGTGGTGAGGAGGATGCGAATGGCAGTGAGTGTTCGTTACATCGCCGAGGACGTCGACCGCGCCATCGACTTCTATCGCGACCAACTGGGCTTCGAGCTGGAGATGCATCCTGCTCCCGGTTTCGCGTCCCTCACCAAAGGTGAGCTTCGACTCTTCCTCAACGCCCCAGGTGCGGGTGGAGCGGGTACCGCCGGCGGCACTCCAAGCCCGGGAGGCTGGAACCGGTTTCAGATCGAGGTGGTCGACCTCGACGGGTTCGTCCAGCAACTGCGGAGCAACGGCGTCTTCGTCCGCGGCGATCTCGTCGAAGGCAAGGGCGGTCGCCAGGTACTCATCGAGGATCCATCGGGCAACCCGATCGAGATCTTCGAACCCGCCAAGTAGCACGGATCTCAGGTAGCGGCCCACCACTCCCACGGGTGATCAGTTCGCGACTCGCCGCCATGTTCGAGCCCAGGTCGCGAGACGAGCTGGTCACTCGGTTCCCTGAGCTCAGGCCGCGTAGGTGCCCGGCCGGGGCTGCGTCTCCGGCGTGGGATGGGCTTCATCCCACGGGTAAACCCCCTTCCCGTCGTCGTAGGTCAACTGGAGAACCGGCACGGAGAATTCGCTCGGCCGCTCGTAGTAGTCGTTGGCGCAGAAGACGATTTGGCCCGGATTGGGCACCACCTCGGCGACGAAACAGCGACGATGACCCTGCAGAGTGAGCTGTTGGCAGGGGATGAGGTTCTCGCCTCCGCGGATGCGCTCGCCGAAGGCGTCGAGCACGGCCCACGCCGCCTCGGGATCCAGGCTGAAGATGAGCAGTTCGGGATGACCGAGCCCGTACAGGCCGACCGTGTAGGCGAACGGCGGACCCTCGTCGTCACCTCCTGAGCAGTTCGGGTGGCTGCAGGAGCCACCCCCGATGTACTCAACGGCCCAGCCGTGTTTGCGGATCGTGTCGGTGAGCCAGGCTCGCTCCTGGTCCTGCCACGCAAGTGTGCGACCATCCATGTTCCCTCCCTTTCTCGTCGTCTTGGACGTTATTGGGAGCGAGTGACGGAATTCGGAGGTCCCCACATCCCGGTAAGTCGGAGACGGGGCTGTGACGACGGCGGGCGCGCTCGGCCCATTCTCGCCAGGAGTCGGGCGTCTGGGGAACGGCCAAGATCCGTTCGATCATCGCGGGCGACGGGCGGGGCGAAGAGCGACCTAGTTCGGTGGTGGTGAGATCGTGGTCTGGCCGGAAGACGACTTCGATGGCGTCGCCGGCCTCGACGAGCCCCTCTTCGACTATTCGAAGGTAGACACCGAAGCGCTCCGCAGCTTCGAAGCTTTTCACGAAACCGGGATCGCCCATCCGGATTCCGAGCTTGAAGCAAGGGAGACGGGGTTGGGACACCTCGAGGATCGTTGACCCGACCTGCCATCGTTCTCCGACGAGAGCATCACTCAGGGCGAGC
>DASUUP010000186.1:0-3535 GCA_036373995.1 Acidimicrobiia bacterium | reverse complement strand
TGATCTCGAGACAGCGCTACTGGGGCTGTCCGATACCCATGATCAGTTGCGACAACTGCGGCATCGTCCCAGTCCCGGAGAGCGATCTGCCTGTTCTGTTACCCGATATCGAGGATTATCTGCCCAGGGGGCGTTCACCGCTCGCCGCGGATGAGGACTTCGTCAACACCACCTGCCCCGAGTGCAACGGGCCTGCGCAGCGTGAGACCGACACCATGGACACCTTCGTCGACTCCTCGTGGTACTTCTTCCGATACGCCGACGCCGACAACTCGGAGGCGATCTTCGACCCGGAGAAGCCCGCCTATTGGATGCCACTGGACCAGTACATCGGTGGCATCGAGCACGCCATCCTCCATCTGCTCTACGCCCGGTTCATCACCAAGATGCTCTACGACATGGACATGTCGAGCGTCGAAGAGCCTTTTTCCCGTCTCTTCACCCAGGGGATGATCACTCTGGGTGGTGCCAAGATGTCGAAGACGAAGGGGAACGTCGTCGACCCCGTCGATCTCTTTGCGTCACACGGGGCGGACTCCCTGCGGCTCTATCACCTGTTCATGGGACCGCCCACAGACGACGCCGCCTGGAACGAGAACGGAGTCGACGGTACCAGACGATTCCTCGAGCGGGTATGGAAGATCGGCACAGAGGATCACGAGTTCTCTGACAGATTGCCCGACGACTCCGATCGCAGGTTGCTGGGGCTGGCCCACCGGACCGTGCGCAAGGTTACCGAGGACATAGACAGGTTCGCCTTCAACACGGCCGTTCCGGCTTTGATGGTCCTCTCCAACGAATTCAACGACTACCTGTCTGCCGATCCGATGGAGGACACTCATCAGGAGGTTCTGGGACTCCTCCTTCTTCTGATGGCCCCAATGACACCTCATATCGCCCACGAGCTGTGGGAGACAAATGGCTATGGCGAGATGCTGGCCACCGAGCCATGGCCGACCTGGGACGAGGAACTGGCACGTGAGGAGACGGTCACGATGGTCGTGCAGGTCAACGGCAAGGTCCGCGACCGCATGGAGGTATCTGCCGACATCACGCCCGAACAGGCCGAGGAGACCGCTTTGAGTTCTGAGAAGATCCAGGAGTGGCTCGATGGCGGGGAGGTGAAGCGAGTCATCGCCAGGCCGCCCAACCTGGTCAATCTCGTCGTCGGGTGAACGCCGGCCGCATCCTTCGCAGAATCGGCCTCGACAACGACGAGCTTCGGGCCGCGATAGCCCCGATCGACCCCGACTCGGTAAACGTCTGGCCGGCATCGGCAATGATGATGAAGCTGTGGCGGAAAGGGATCAGCGGCGTCACCATCCGCAATTGGGTGTTTGTCGACCCGGAGCTGTTGCGAGGAGACCCACAGAGACTCGCTCGGCTCGTGGTCCATGAGTTGGTCCACGTCCGGCAGTTCGAGGATGCCGGCTACCTGCCGTTCTCGGCCCGGTACGTCTACGAGTACTTCCGCGGTCTACTGTCGGGCAAGGGTCTTCGACAGGCCTACCTCGACATAACTGCAGAGCAGGAGGCTCGGGCCGTGACCGAGGTGATCGTCCGGTCTATGTGACCTCAACATCCTCGAGCCCCTCCTCGGGCTCCGGGTACCTCGGGTCCATGTCTTCCAACGTCTCTATCAGGATCGTCGACACCACGAGGTTCCGGTACCACTTGCGATTGGCGGGAACGACGTACCACGGCGCATATTCGGTCGACGTCTCGTTGAGGGCATCTTCAAAGGCCCTCTGGTAGGCCTCCCAGAGTGCACGATCGGCGAGGTCGGCCTTGCTGAACTTCCAGTTCTTGTCCGGTTCGTCGAGACGATCCCGGAGTCGCTCTTTCTGCTCATCCTTGGAGATGTGAAGGAAGACCTTCACGATTCGGGTTCCTTCCTCCCTCAGCATCCGCTCGAACTCACGGATGTGTCGGTAGCGGCGGGACCAGGTCTCCTCGGGCACCAGCTCTTTGACGCGTGCGACGAGCACGTCCTCGTAGTGGGAGCGGTTGAACACCTTGATGTACCCGTCCGGTGGGGTCTCCTTGTGGACTCGCCACAGGTAGTCGTGTGCCAGGTCGGTCTCGGTAGGCACTCCGAAGCTGGATACGCGGACGCCTTGAGGGTTCACGCCGGTGAACACCTTGCGGATCGTTGAGTCCTTGCCGCCAGTGTCGATCGCCTGAATGACCAACAGGAGGCTCTGATTCGCCTCTGCCCAAAGACGGCGCTGCAGCTCTGACAAGCGGTCGTTCAATGACAGGAGAGCCTTCTTCCCGACATCCTTGCCGCCCTCGAAACCGGTTTTGGCGTCGGGGTCGAACTCGGTCAGTGCGACGCGGGTGCCGGGTGGGACGCGATATCGGGAGACGTCGAGCATGCGGCGACCGACCCTAGCTGTCCAGCCTTTCGCGTCTGCCTTTCGAAGATCCCCGTCCCCGGGAACGAGAAAGCGGACGACCAGGAGGTTTCAGGCTGCAGCAAAACAAGACACTCGATCGTGTACGAAAGGCGCGAAAGGCCGTAGCCCGCCGCTCAGAATGCCATGAACAAGGCACAGAGTGGTCTGGCGAGTGTCGAGTCTGTCGCCGAGAAGGCAGATCGGCCACGTCGTCATCCCCTGGCCACAAGCTGTCCTCCTGGGTCTCGGGCTGGTCGCCACGTTGACACCCATCGGAATCCGGAAATCCGATGAAGAGTGATCGAGGTCTGGGTCCAAACAGAGCCAACAGCGCATAGGACGGTCAGCGACCGGGCCGGGCCCAGTCAGTCGGGTCAGGCCCTGCCCTAAGGCGGGACGAGCGGTGCCCTCGCGAATGCACCATGTCTCCGGGGCTACCTCCCTGCTGTGGAGCACGGCATGGGTCGGGAGAGGGTTCCAACGCCTATCGCACTGTTGTAGTTAGAGGGTGTGGGGGAGAACTGGAACAAGTCGGTCGCCGTCGTCGTCATCGGAGCGGTCGCCGTGGCCGCAGGAGCGGGAATCGGCATGATGCGACGAATCCCACCTCCTGCGGTGCCGATGACGTCGCCCGTCGCCAGCGCAGCACCGGGAATCGACGTGCACGTGGCCGGCTGGGTGAGCAACCCGGGAGTGGTCACCGTGGGTGAGGGCTCGATCGTTGCCGATGCGATTGCCGCCGCCGGAGGCATGCGCCCGGGTGCGAACGCAGACTCGGTGAATCTCGCCGCTCCGCTGGCTTCTGGCCAGCAAATCGTCGTGCCCGGTCCCGAGAGTGAGGTGGATGAGGTGCCGACCGACGGTGCGGGTGGCGGGCTCATCTCACTGAATCTGGCCACAGCCTCCGATCTGGAGACACTGCCGGGCGTCGGCCCGGTCCTGGCCGGGCGAATCGTTGCCCATCGGGAGTCACACGGTCCGTTCCAGGTGGTCGAGGACCTACTGCAAGTGCCTGGAATCGGTGAGGCCAAGCTCGCCTCGTTGCGCGACCTCGTCCGCCCTTGAGCCGGGACCACCCGGCTCTCCCGCCCCGCGTCTCACGACCGTGGGTCGCATCCGCGGTGGTCATTTGGCTG
>DASUUP010000185.1:0-12658 GCA_036373995.1 Acidimicrobiia bacterium | reverse complement strand
ACACCGGGGAGCAGTACACCTTCTATGGCCTGGCAGACTCGCCCGTCGACGCAGTGGCCATCGACGCTACCGGCTCCCTGACGTTCGCAGCCAGCGGAGACGGAGTTGTCCGAGGCTACGGGACCTACTACCCCGGACAATGGGTCGAGTTGCCTAGCGGGGGGGTTCCCCTACGAGATGTCGATGTCACGCCACCGGGCGCCGCCTTGTCGGTGGCGGTAGTCGGGGCAGACGGCCAATTGCGTATCTGGTCGGAGTTGAGCTTCTCCGAACTTCCGGCACGGTTTACGACTTTCCGCGATCCCAAAGTGGCGGCAACACCTGATGGGAGCAGGTATGTCGTTGCGGGATCCCAGTTCTGGGTTGGATTGGACACCGACCCGTGGCTCACGGTCTACGAATCCGAGACCGGGGAGTCGCTGCTGGAACTTCGTACCCTCAAGACCAATCTGCCCCCGGTTCCGGGGATATCAGGCGACGGCTCAACGGTCGCGTTTGTGGGTCCCGGCGGGGACATCGAGTTAGCCGATGTGGATACCGGGGCCAAAAGAGTCATCGTTCCTCACGAGGAGATCGAGTTCGAGGCCCCAATCTATTCCGAGCGTGGACTCCCAGGTCTACGACTGGCCCTCAATGAGAACGGCTCACTGTTGGCCTGGTCGGGTCCCGCCGATGGGATCATCCGACTCTGGGATGCACGACAGCACGTTCAGGTGGGTCAGTTGGTCGGTCACGGCGACCGGGTCCCGGCTGGCAGCGCCGGACCCGGTGACCGGACGCGCATCGAACGGTTCGTCTTCCGTCCTGGCTCCAATGAGCTTGCCTCGGTTGGCCACGACGGCACCCTAAGAGTATGGGACGTGATTTCGGGAGAGGGTGAGGTCTTCGAGAGCTTCGATTACGAGGCGCACTCGGTCGCCTATTCGATTGACGGGCGCCTTATCGCAGTGTCGGATCGAACCGGATTGGTCGAGGTCTTAGACGCTGACACCGGCGATCTGGTTATGACACCCGAACCGGTCTCTGGTCCAACGTGGCTCCGTTTCTCGCCTGACCATCGATATCTCGCCGGGGCCGCTCCCGGGCCCTATGTCCACCTCTGGGATCTGGAGACCGGCCTCATAAGCCGACGACTCGAAGGGTCGGTCTACTGGCCACAGGAGGTTGTATTCGTTAACGAGGGACGGCAGATTCTCGTCATGTCCACCGAAGGCATCATGCGTGGCTATCACCTCTATCCAGAGGACCTGTTGGAGGCAGCCCGCGACGAGGTCGGCCGGAGCATGACCGAGAAGGAGTGTCAGCGGTATCTACGTCGCGCTTGCGATGGCTGACATTCTTCCGTACGCGCCGGTTGGGTTGCCCTTTCGCATAGAAGAGATGCAGAAAGGTTGTGTCTCCGGGAACGATGGACTGCACTGGCTCACACGCAACAATCTCGGATAAACCGCGAAAGTCCTGGTCAAGGGCTTGTCCGTAACCGAGATGAGCCGACGATCGACCAGTGACATTCCCGTCTTGCGAGACCCCTAAGAGGGTTCTCCTGCAGGATTTGGTGCGGAGTCGACTTCAGTTCATTTTGGGGATCACCTGGCTCGGACGGTCGGCTTGGCGAATCTCAAGGGCGCCCGGATCCGAAGACAACCGACGTTGACAGGGCAAGCAGCCCGGCATCGAGGCACGATGACCTCACGATCCGAGTCATCTCAGCTGCCGGATTTAGGCCTCGCTATGGTCAGCGAGAAGGGTGGTGGTTTGGGGCGCTGGTTTGAGATCAAGGGGGCTCTCACGAACAATCGTGCTGGTCGTTCTCGGTGCCTTCTTCCTAGTTAGTGGCGTGCTCATCTGGTTCACAGGCGATGGGCTGTTCAGATGGGACGAGAGCGACGGAATCAGAGGGGTTGTCTGGGGCGGCGTCCAGGTCTTCGCCGGTCTACTGCTGGTCGGAGTTGGGTTGAGGCGCTAGCCCATTCGATTCCTCCGTCCTGTGCGGCCCTTGCACATCTGAGGAGGATCGCCTTTCACGAACGGCATTGGGCCGGGTGGTACTGAACACACTCGGCCCAATGTCCCTTTGCGGTAGCCAGGAGGGAAGACGTTCCTGATCTACTTGATCTGCCCCCGAATCTCCCCACCCGGGAAGGTCGGCGTGTGGACGTTCACGTACGTGTTTCCGGCCTGCATCTGAGCTATCAGATCGTCAAAATCTGAAATACCGCCCGGGCAGACAGCGCTGTCCGCAATCGGGATCACGTCGCCGGCTGTTATGACGCCGCTCGCGAGGTTGCCATTGACCGTCACGCCACCTGGGACGAACCCAAACAGAAACACCGTGACACCACCATTGGCATCAGCCGGCCCGCAGTGAATGTGGGACTGGAGGACATCCTCGATGTTGGCCACGTTCAGCTTGTACGACAACGCCGTCCCATCCTTGGACAGCTTGAAGTGTGCCATTCCCGTGCCCTGGCTGTCGTTGGCGGGAACCTCGTTGGACCCATGTAATGGAGCGGCTGTGAAGCTCCTGCCATTTCCGGCCCCGGCGGGTAGAGCAACCACGAGAGCAAGAGCCGCGGCGATAGCGATCGCTATTAGTCGTCGCATGTATTCCTTCCTTTGCCTCACGCTCCACTACGTCTGACCACTCTTCGTGGTTCTGGTTGTTTTTCGCGAACCGCGCTCGATCCAGCGCAGCCAAGGATTCACACCTGGGGCAGCTACGTCGATCAGTATGTCCACAACATGAGCACCCAGCCCGCGTCCACCAGGCTCACTCTGGGAAGCGAGTTCGACGAGCTGACCGAGTGGGCTCCTCAGTGGCTGGTGGGGCTGGCCTGTGCTGGCTGGGCTTTCTGGTTTGGTCGCTTGGCCCTGAAGTCTTGGAATGGGTTCTGGTTCGGAGTATTCGACCTCGGCATTTTCGATCAGGGTGTCTGGCTTCTATCTCGATTCGAGGAGCCGTTCATCACTCTGCGGGGCCTACACCTCTTCGGCGACCACTCGTCGTGGATTCTCCTCTTGATCGCGCCCCTCTTGTGGATCTGGCCCAATATCGATCTTCTCGTGATCCTCGCGGTGGTGATGCCGGCGACGGCGGGCTGGCTTTCGTTCCGTATCGGGTTGGCTGAAGGGCTCGGTAAGTGGGCGGCCACGGCCGTGGCCATCGCCTTTCTCCTGCATCCCGCCGTGGCCTGGACTGCGTGGGACTCGTTCCACCCTGAGACGGTCGCAATAGCACTGATACCGGCCGCCTATCTAGCGGCCAAGCAGAACCACCCTTGGCTGTTCGTCTTGCTCGGAGCGCTAATCGCCTTTGTCAAGGAAGACGCTTTCCTGGTCCTGATCCCGCTCGCTATCTACGTGGCGTGGCGTTGGAAGCCGCTACGCCGGTACGCCATCGGAGTGGGCCTGATCGTGGCTGGGCTCGCCGTCTTCAACTTCGGGGTGGCGCTTCCCTCGTTCTCGCCGACCGGTGACTTGATCTACACCGGCCGCTACACATGGGATCTGACCGAGATCATCACGTGGAGCCGGGTCGGGTATCTGGTGGGCATGTTGGCGCCGCTTCCAATAGTTCTGTTCGCACCACGGGTCCTGGCGATCGCCGGCCCGATCACGGCGGCAAACCTTGCGTCAACGTTCACGTATCAACAAGAGATACGTTGGCACTACACGGCATACATGCTGGGCGTGCTGGCGATCGCTGCCCCGGTCGGGTTGAAGAAGATCTTCGACACGTGGGGCGATGACGTCGGCGTCGGCGTGGCCTCGTCGACCCGGAGATTCACCATCCCCGTCGTGTTCCCATTGTTGGTGGCTGCTCTGGTCGGATTGTCTTCTCTGGGGCCAGACCTCACGTTCAGGGGCGACTGGGGTGGCGCCTCGGAGCAGAGACAGCGGGCGGTGAATCAGGTGTTGGAGCAGATCCCCGAGAACGCGGTGGTCGCTGCCTCGCACACATTTGCGCCCCATCTGGGCCATCGTCGCCAGATCTACATGTTGCCCAATCCCTGGATCGCAGACTCGTGGGGCGTGTCCGACGACGTCCCACCCCGACCCGATCCGTCTGTGATCGAGTGGATAGTGGTGAACACAGTCAGTGCCGGAGAGACCGAGTTGATGGTGGTCGAGGACGCCAAAGAGAACGGGTTCACCGTTGTGACAGAAGGTGATGGGTTCGAGCTCTTGCAGGCTCCCTGAAACCTGTCTCCCGCTCTCGCTATCTTCGTGCCAGATATGGAGGCCACATGACCCGAATTGCCGTCGGAACAGAGAAGGGTGCCTACGTCGTCGACGATGTCGGGAGAGATTGGGCCGTGACAGGCCCGATGTTTCCCGGGTGGAAGGTGTCGGCGTTCGGCATCGCGCCAGACGGTACGCACCTCGCTGCCGTGGGCAGCAACTGGTTCGGTGTCGGTGTTCACCGCAGCAGCGACTTCACCAACTGGGAGCAGACCGAGTCACCCCCGGCGTGGCCCGAAGACGGGGACCGCAAGATGGAACAGATCTGGACCTTTCATGCCAATGGCGACCGTATCTGGGCCGGTACCGCCGAGGCCGGTTTGTTCACGTCGAATGATCAGGGAATCACCTGGGACCCCGTCGAAGGTCTCAACGAGCACCGCACCCGTGGCGACTGGCAGCCGGGTTTCGGTGGTCTGTGCGCTCACCGGGTGCAGATCGACGGAGACACACAGTGGGTCGCCATCTCTGCCGTCGGTGTCTTCCGATCCGATGACGGAGGTGTCACCTGGGAGCCGAAGAACGACGGGGTCGATGCCGTCGGCCTTCCCGACGACGCGCCGAGGCCGGAGGTCGGCTACTGCGTCCACTGTGTAGCCCACCATCCCGACCACCCCGCCCGCATCTGGCGTCAGGACCACTCCGGCGTCTACCGCAGCTCCGACGGGGGAGACAACTGGGAACGGATCGAAGAAGGACTACCCGCCAACTTCGGGTTCGTCATGTGGCGCGATGCAGCAAGTGGGAGGCTCTTCACCATCCCCCTCGAGGCCGATTCCAATCGCGTTCCGGTCGCGGGTGCACTCCGCGTGTACAAGTCCGATGACGACGGTGATTCCTGGGAGGTCTCGGGCAGGGGCTGGAGCGAGTCGCCGCAATTCACCGGCGTGCTCCGCGGGGCATTCGACGGCGACAACGCCGGGCGATTCTGTTTCGGCACCACGGGAGGAAAGCTGTGGCTCACGGGCGACAACGGTGAGACGTGGCGTGAGCTCGATCCGGCCTTTCCCCGCATCGGAGCTGTCAAGGTGCTCGATTGACCACAATCCGTCTCCCGCGCATGTTGTCCGAAGCGGCCAACATTGATCTGCGGCATGACGTCGATGGCACCACCGTCGGCGAGGCCCTCGACTCCCTATTCCAGAGGAAGCCCGGTCTCCGCAATCACATCCTCGACGACGGTGGGGGCATCCGGCCACACGTTTCGGTGTTCGTCGACGGAATGCAAGCGGATCTGGGTGCGGAAGTCGGAGACGGCTCGGAAATCAGGGTGCTTCATGCCGTGAGCGGTGGCCGTCCGGTTAGAGGAACATTCGTTTGACCGAACGTTCACCCGGGAAATCCCGGGGAGATCGCCTATGTCGCTAACTTCAAAGAACGTGATGCGGATTCTGTTGGCAGACAGCTTCCCGGAGCCTCAGCTCCAAAGGCTGACCCGACGCGGCCATGACGTTCGCTATGAGCCGGATCTGGGTGCGGAGGACCTCCCCAATGCCATCGCCGACGCGGACGTGCTCGTCGTCCGCTCCACGCCGGTGATGGCCGAGACCATCGAAACGTCAGAGCAGCTTGGGCTCATCGTGCGAGCAGGAGCTGGAACCAACACCATCGACACCAGGGCGGCATCGGAGCGGGCGATCTATGTCAGCAACGTCCCCGGGAGGAACTCGGTCGCCGTAGCCGAACTGGCGATGGGCCTCATTCTCGCTCTCGACCGCCAGATACCCGACAATGTGTCCGAGTTACGCAACGAACATTGGCGCAAGACTCGTTTCTCCAAGGGACGGGGCCTGAAGGGCCGTCGACTGGGGATAATAGGGATGGGTGCAATCGGCACCGAAGTCGCCACCCGAGCCCGATCGTTCGGGATGAAGATCCTCGCTCTCGACCGACCAGACCGGTCTGACGAGGTTGCAGACCTCCTCGTCGAACTGGGCGCCAAGCTGTATCCGGACCTCCCCTCGCTGCTCGCCGATTGCGACATCGTCACCATCCATGTGCCTGCCGGTCCGGAGACGATGGGCATGGTCGACAGCGAATTCCTCGACCATCTCCCAGATGGTGCATATCTGGTCAACACATCGCGTGCCGATGTGGTGGTGGAACGCGACCTACTTCAAGCCCTGGACCAAAAAGATCTGTGGGCGGCAATCGATGTGTACCCCGACGAGCCCGACACCGGCGAGGCGTCGTTCACGTCAAAGCTGGCCAAACATCCTCACGTCTACGGCACCCATCACATAGGCGCTTCAACGGACCAGGCTCAGGAAGCAATCGCCAAACAGGTGGTGAAGATCATCGACGAGTACGGCGATGGCGGGGTCAAGAGCGTGGTCAATCTCTCTGAGCCCATGGAACACACAACGGTCGTTGGTATCCGTCATGTCGACAAGGTCGGAGTCCTCAGTCGTGTGTTCGCAGTCCTGCGAAGCGCCGACATCAATGTCGAGCACATGGAGAACCATGTCTTCGACGGCGCCAAGGCGGCCAAGGCCGTGCTCAATCTGCACGGTGCCTTCGATGACGCCGTTCGCAAAGAGCTCGAGGGGCTCGACGGCGTATTCCACGTCGGAGTGCTTCGAGACGGTCGTTAGACCTTCAGCTGTTGGACACTGTCAAGCGGACGATTGGCCTGGTGTCGTTCCGTCTCAGGATCTCAGTGAAACCGTGCTCTGAGAACATACCGAGGGTCCCGGTGAAGTAGTCGACGAGCGACTCCCTGTGGCCATCGACCGGGTAGGCCTCGATGACCTCGGCGCCTTGATGTTTGGCGTACTCGATAGCACCCGCCAACAGCCCACGTCCGATCCCGCGACTTCGTTCTCCTGCCTTGACTACGAAGCAATTGATGGTCCAGGGGTCGAGATCGTCGACTGCTTTCAGGAGACGAGATCTTCCCAACGTCGGGAAGTGCGAGCGAGGGCCGATCTGAACCCAGCCCAGTGGCTCGCCATCGACATACCCGATCAGACCCGCAGGAGGGCCGTCGAAGGCGACGTCGGCGAACCGGTCGCGGTTGTCGCGCTCGTCTCCATAGCCGCCGTCGGGTCTCCGCCAGTGCATGCAAAAGCACCGGCGGGCCACGCCTCGTTCTCCGAAGACTGTCTCCATATCGCCGAGACGGTCCTCAGTGAGCGGAAAACAGGTCAAGCTGCCCGCGCCGACCTCGATCGTGTATCTCCAGGACACCTCAAGCTCCGATCGTGTCTGGTGTGCAGGCTGTCCCGAAGGTGAGCTCGATGACCTCTGCGTCCCTCGTCTTGGAGGGCACGTATGAGTCGTTTGGGGTGATTCTTCTCGCCTCATAAGCGGCCAACGCCCTGCGTTGGCGCTCCTCGGTCAGCCGCTTGGCGTCCTCGTATGTGAACAAGCTGATCATCGTCGTTTCCTCTTGTCGTTTCCTCTTGTCGTTTCCTCCACCCTGAGCACGATATGGAACAATGCGGACAGGATCAGTCCGCTTGATCGGAGAGACTTGAAGCATGGATGCGGCCGAACGTCTACTCAAGCTCCTGGGTCTACTCGAGGGACGCATCGACTGGACTGCCGATGAGTTGGCCAGACGTTTGGAGGTGACCACGCGCACCATCCGACGCGACATCACCCGTCTGCGCAGGCTCGGCTATCCCGTCGAGGCTGTCGCCGGCCCCGGAGGCGGCTATCGGCTGGGCGCAGGCGGGAAGCTGCCTCCACTGTTGCTCGACGACGAAGAGGCGCTGGCGGTGGCGCTGGGGCTTCGGGTTTCGGCTACGAGCGCTGTTGGCGGTCTCGAGGACGCGTCCCTTTCGGCGATGGCGAAGCTGGAGCATGTTCTCCCTCCGCGGCTCCGCTCCCGGCTCGAGGACGTCTCCGACGCCACCACGTCGACCTTGGTTGGAGCCGGTGCCGAGGTCGATCACTCCTCACTGTCGGTGGTCGCCACGACGATCAGGAAGAAGGAACGCCTCCGTTGTCGTTACGTCGACGGAGAACGTCGGGCTACCGAGCGTCACATCGAGCCCACACGACTGGTGCACACGGGTCGCCGGTGGTATCTGGTTGCTTTCGACCTCGACCGCGACGATTGGCGGACGTTTCGTCTCGACCGAGTCTCCGAGCCCGCACCGACCGGGATACGGGCCAAATTACGGAGAGGGCCGGATCCTGTGGAATTGGTTCAGCGAGGGATCACCGTGGACGCCTGGAAGTTCCCGGCGTCGGTCATCCTCCATGTCCCAGGGCACCGCGCGTCACGGATGATCGCCCCAACGGTGGGGACGGTTGAGCCAATCGACGAAGAGCGCTGTCGTCTGGTCATCGGCGCGGACGAGATGATCTGGCTCGCCAGATACCTCCTCAGTCTTCCCGTCCCCTTCGAGATCGAGGAGCCCCAGGAGCTGCGGGCCGAGTTGGCTGCGATCGGTAAGGAGCTGACCCAGAAGTTCGCCACCTGACCGGAGGATAGGCTCCGCCCATGGTTCAAGAGTTCAGGGACTTCATCGCCAGGGGAAACGTCGTGATGATTGCGGTTGGCTTCATCATGGGTATTGCCTTCCAGGGCGTCGTCAACTCGTTGGTCGACAACGTGATCATGCCGATCGTTGCCATCCCGTTCGGCCAGCCCAACTTCGACGACCTCACACTGACGGTCAACGACTCGGTCATCATGTACGGCTCGTTCATCACCGCGACTGTGATCTTCATGCTCACCGCACTCGCCGTCTTTCTCTTCATCGTCAAGCCGTACAACACGTTTACGGCGCGCACGGCCGGCTCGGAGGACGAGGTGGAGGCCCCCGGTCCCACCGAGATCGAGTTGTTGACTGAGATCAGGGACAGCCTGGCGGGGAGGAGTGCCTGACTCCGACTTGCCGCCATGCTCAGTGGCGTATGGTTCGCTGACTGTCATAGAAGGAGGAAAGTGATGTCGACGGGCAATCGTGGGCGACACATCACGGTCCTGCTGGGAGTGGCCGCTCTTCTGGCCAGCCTCCTCGCCGGTCCCGTATTCGCCAAGAACGGAGATGCAAGTGGCGCTGCCAACTCTCGGGAAGTCCAGCTTCAGATTCTGGCGATCAACGACTTCCACGGGAACATCAATACCTTCTCGAGCTCATTTGGCGGATCGGGAGGAGCACAAAACCTCGCCACCAACATCCGTGATCGGGAAGCTCAGGTTCGCAACTCGATAGTGGTCTCCGCCGGTGACCTGATCGGCGCCTCACCGCTCATCTCGGCACTGTTCCACGATGAGCCGACGATCGAGGCAATGAACCTCATCGGTCTCGACATCAACGGAGTGGGCAACCACGAGTTCGACGAGGGACCGGCCGAGTTGCTGCGCATGGCGAATGGCGGGTCACATCCGGTCGACACCGATCTCGATGGCACTCCGTTCTCTGGCGCAGACTTCGACTTCCTCGCCGCCAACGTGGTAGTCGATGCCACCGGGAACACCCTGTTCCCTCCGTACACGGTCAAGAACTACCAGGGTGTCAGGGTCGCTTTCATCGGGTTGACTCTCGAGGGGACGCCGAGCATCGTCACTCCCTCCGGAGTCGCGGGTCTGACCTTCAACGACGAGGCTGACACGATCAACGCCATCATCCCGCACCTGCAGAGTCGGAACATCGAGGCTTTTGTCGTGCTCTTGCACGAAGGGGGCTCGAGCCCGGGCGGCCAGAACGATTGCAGCGGTGGTCTCACTGGCCCGGTCGCCGATATCACCAGGCGGCTGGACGATGCCGTCGACCTGGTCATCGCCGGCCACACCAATGACGAATTCATATGTGAGATCGACGGCAAGTGGGTCACAATGGCCGACAACGCAGGCCGGATATTCACCGATATCGACGTCACCCTGAATCGGGTCACCAAAGACCTGACGGTTCAGAACATCGAGAACGTGAACAACCTGCAATCAGCACCCGACGCACCTGACCTGGTGGAGCTGATCGAGAAGTACGACGCACTCTCTGCCCCGCTCGCCAACGCGGTCATCGGGACCATCACCGGTGATATCACCAGAACCAACAACGCGGCGGGTGAGTCTGCATTGGGTGATGTCATCGCCGATGCTCAGTTGGACGCAACTGACGATCCTGGATTCGGCGACGCGGTGGTCGCCTTCATGAATCCGGGCGGGATCCGGGATGATCTCGACTTCGTCGCGGCTCAGGGTGCACCGGATGCCGATGGTGAGGTCACCTACGGCGAGGCATTCAGCGTCCAGCCGTTTGGCAACAGTCTGGTGACGATGGCGTTGACGGGAAAGCAGATCGACACGCTGCTCGAGCAGCAGTGGGTCGGTCAGACCAGTCCGCGCATCCTCCAAGTGTCGGAGGGATTCACCTACAGCTGGAGTGCTTCCGCCGCAGACGGGTCGCGAGTCGACATCGCCGACATCATGATCGGCGGCATACCCGTCGATCCCAACGGCACCTACCGGGTGACGGTGAACAGCTTCCTCGCCGACGGGGGAGACAACTTCTTCGTGCTCGTTCAGGGCACCGATCGGCTTGGTGGGGAGGTCGATCTCGACGCACTGGTCACCTACTTCGAGGAGAACTCCCCGGTTGAGCCCGGTCCGCAGGACCGGATCACAGTGATGCCGTGGCCAGAGATCTGTTGTGGCGCCCGTGGTCCCATGGACGCCACAACTCACTCGTACTGGTAGAAGCCCTCTCCGGTCTTGCGGCCGTGTAGACCGGCCTCGACCATGCGTGTGAGCAGAGGGGGAGACGCGTAGAGAGGCTCCTTGAACTCCTCGAACAAGACGTCGGCGACGTACTTCGTCGTGTCCAAGCCAACGAAGTCGGTCAGCTCCAGAGGCCCCATCGGGTGATTGGCCCCGAGACGCATCCCGGTGTCGATGTCCTCGGCGGACGCGACACCCGTCTCGTACATGCGGATCGCCGACAGCATGAAGGGGACGAGGAGCATGTTGACCACGAACCCGGCACGGTCTTTTGCCAGTATCACCGTCTTGCCCAGGCTGGCCGCATAGTCGCGGGCCTTCTCCCGAACCTCCTCGCTGGTCTTGACCGTGGTCACCAGTTCCACCAGGGCCATAACCGGGACCGGGTTGAAGAAATGAAGACCAACCACGGACTCCGGGCGTTCAGTGGCCGCTGCCAGCCGGGTGATCGGGATCGATGAGGTGTTGGAGGCGAGGATCGTCCCGTCATCCTCCACGACGTTGTCGAGATCGTTGAAGATCTTCCTCTTCAACTCCTCATTCTCGGTTGCGGCCTCGATCACAAGCTGACGGTCGGCTTGTTCGGCGAGGTCGGTCGTCACCGTGATCTTGTCCAGGATCGACTTGCGGTCCGACTCCTCGAGCTTGCCCTTATCGATGGCTCTCGCCAAGGAACCCTCGATTCGGCCGATGGCAGCCTCCGCGGCTCCGGAGTCGATTTCATGAATCACGACATCGCTTCCTGACCGGGCGCATACCTCGGCGATCCCCGAGCCCATCAAACCGCCTCCGATCACGCCGACACGTTCGATTGTCATTGAGGTTTCTCCTCTTTTAACGGTGTGATCATCTTGGCAGCAACAGGTACCCTGACCGATCTCAGATGTCATACGACCACAAAGCAATCGAAGCAAAATGGCAGGAGCGGTGGGAAACCGAACGCGTCTTCTACGTAACCGAAGACGACTCCAAGCCGAAGTTCTACAACGTCTGCATGTACCCGTATCCGTCGGGTGCCATCCACCAAGGGCACGTCCGCAACTACACCTACGGAGACCTGCTGACGCGGTACAAGACGATGAAAGGCTTCAACGTCCTCTCACCCATGGGTTGGGACAGTTTTGGGTTGAACGCCGAGAACGCGGCCATTCGCGACGGCATCCACCCTCGGATCAACACTGAGAACCACATCGATACGATGCGGGCCCAGATCCAGCAGCTGGGTTCGATGTACGACTGGGATCGGGAGCTGGCCTCCCACCATCCCGACTTCTACAAGTGGGACCAGTGGCTCTTCCTTCAGATGTGGAACAAGGGTCTGGCCTACAAGGCCGAGGCGCCTGTCAACTGGTGTCCCAAGGATCAGACGGTTCTGGCCAACGAGCAGGTCATCGACGGCCTGTGCGAGCGGTGTGGGACCGCGGTGGTGCGTAAGAACCTGGCCCAGTGGTTCTTCCGGATCACCGACTACGCAGAGCGTTTGCTGGAGGACATCGAGAAACTCGAGCATTGGCCGGAGCGGGTCAAGACGATGCAACGCAACTGGATCGGCCGCTCCGAAGGTGCTCGCTTCACCATCGATGTGGATGGGGGAGGCTCGTTCGAAGTCTTCACGACACGACCAGACACCGTATACGGGATGACGTTCTGTGTGCTCGCGCCCGAACATCCCTTGGTGGACTCCCTGATCGAGGGTAGCGAGACCGAGAAGGAGGCCAGGGCCTACATCGACGCCGCCGC
>DASUUP010000184.1:0-3719 GCA_036373995.1 Acidimicrobiia bacterium | reverse complement strand
GGTCTGGGATTGGAACGGAACGCTCCTTGACGACCTGCCGGTCGTCATCGAGGCAGTCAACCGATCGATAGCAATATTCGGGGAGGGACCGATCGATGCCGAGGCTTACCGCGACCACTACACCCGGCCGGTGAGACTCTTCTACGACTCCCTTTTCGGGCGGGTGATCACCGACGAAGAGTGGCTGCGGCTCAACGCGTCGTTTCACGAGCACTACTTCTCGCTCGCCGAGACGGTGGATCTGGCGCTCGGCGCAAGACTGGCGATGAGCTTCCTGTCTGAATCGGGTTGGAGCCAATCCCTCCTTTCGATGTCGCCGCACGACTGGCTCGAAAAGATCGTGGCCCGGTTGGAATTGGCGTCACTACTCGATCTGGTCGACGGGCTGTCGGGGCCGACCGGCGGTCGCAAGGCCCAACACCTCGAGGTTCACCTGGAGACGCTGGGCATCTCTGGGGAGAATGTGGTGGTCATCGGCGACACGCCGGACGATGTCGCCGCGGCACGTCACGTCGGTGCCGAGCCAGTCCTCTTCCACGGCGGCAGCCACCACCTGGAGTTGCTGGAGGAAGAAGGTGTCCCTATCGCCGAGACACTCCTCGAGGCGGCCGAGCTGGCCGTTTCGGTCAGTCGACGGTGACGCTGGCGATGGCCCGCAGCCGTTCCAGGTTGTGAACTGCCGTCATGTAGCGAATCGAGCCTGTTTTCGATCGCATGATCACCGAATGGGTGACCGCCCGCTCCTCGCCTCGATAGTTGACCCCCTTCAGGAATTCGCCGTTGGTGACGCCTGTGGCCGCGAAAAAGATGTTGTCCGAGTCGACCAGGTCCTCGCTGGTCAGCACCTCATCGAGGTCGAGCCCCTCCTCGCGCGCGAATGCCTCTTCGTCTTCGTCACGCGGCCAGAGCCGGCATTGGATCTCCCCGCCGACGCAGCGCAACGCGGCTGCAGCTATCACAGCTTCGGGCGAGCCACCGATGCCCAACAGGATGTCGGCTTCGTGGCTCTCCTGAGCGGTGGCGATGGCCGCCGCAACGTCCCCATCGCGGAACACCGAGATCCGAGCTCCTGCCTTACGCGCCTCTTCGATGTAGTGGCGGTTCCGGGGACGGTCCAGGATGAGCACCCTGAGGTCGTTCATTGATTTGCCGTTAGCCTTGGCGACCTGGCTCAAGTTGTGGGCCACGGGAGCCTCGAGGTCGATGGCGTCGGCAGCTTCCGGCCCGACGGCGATCTTGTCCATGTAGACGAGTGACCCGGGGGCGTACATCGATCCCCGGCCCTCGGAGAGGGCGATGACGGCGATGGCGTTGGGGAGACCCGATGCCGTCAGCTCGGTCCCGTCCACGGGGTCGACGGCGACATCGACGACCATGCCGCTGCCATTGCCCACCTTCTCCCCGTTGAAGAGCATCGGAGCCTCGTCCTTCTCCCCCTCGCCTATGACCACCTGACCATCGACGTCGATCGTCGACAGGTGGAGACGCATGCCGTCCACTGCGGCCTGATCGACCTCCTTCTTGTCGCCCCGTCCCAGCCAGCGGGCGGCGCCGAGAGCGGCCGTCTCGGTGACCCTGACCAGGTCGAGACCGAGGTTTCTCTCGATGGGCTCGGCCATCAGGCCTGGACCTCGACCACGATGGCATCGCCCTGTCCGCCTCCTCCGCACAGAGCTGCTGCGCCGATGCCCCCACCACGATGACGGAGAGCGTTTATCAGCGTGACGACGAGACGCGCTCCGGTGGCTCCGAGAGGGTGACCGAGCGCCACCGCACCACCGTTGACGTTGACCTTGGATTCGGGGATGTCGAGCATTCGCGCCGACCAGAGAGAGACGGCGGCGAATGCCTCGTTGATCTCCACCAGGTGCAGGTCGGAGGGATCCAGGCTGGCCTTCTTCAGTGCCACGAGAAGGGCCTCTGCGGGGCGCTCGTGCAGGGTGGCGTCGACCCCGCCGATCTGCCCGTAGGACAGGACCTCGGCAAGGACCGGTGTACCAGCGGCCTCGGCGGCCTCCCGGTCGGCGACGATCACGGCGGCGGCGCCATCGGAGATCTGTGAGGCGTTGCCGGCGGTGATGGTGCCACCATCGCTGAACGCTGGGCGGAGATCGCCGAGGGAATCGGGCGTCGAACCGAACCTGATGCCTTCGTCCTCGGTCACCTCTGCCGTCTCCCCCTTTCTCTGGGGAACCGAGACTGCTGCGATCTCGGTGGCGAACTGGCCGTTGCGGGTGGCTTCCTCGGCGAGCTGGTGGCTGCGTGCAGCCCATTCGTCCTGCTCGGCTCGCCCGATCCCGAGACGTGCGTTCTTCAAGTCGGACGACTCTCCCATGGTGCACTGGTCGAAAGCGCAGAAGAGGCCATCGTGCTGCATCACGTCGATCATCTCGGCATCCCCGATCCGGGCTCCCCAGCGCAACTCTCGGAGCACGTGAGGTGCGTTGGACATCGACTCCATCCCACCGGTGAGCACGAATTTGGAGTCGCCGAGCCTCACTGCCCTATCGGCGAGACCGATGGCCGACATGCCCGACAGGCAGACCTTGTTGACGGTGAGTGAAGGCACCGTCATCGGGAGACCACCTTTGACGGCTGCTTGGCGTGAGGTGATCTGACCCTCACCGGCCTGGAGGACATGTCCGAATATGACTTCGTCGAAGAGGGAAGGGTCGGTGCGCGACCTGTCGACCGCTGCGGAGATCGCGACCCCTCCGAGGTCCACGGCCCTGAGTGGCTCGAGGGCGCCCCCGTATCGGCCGATCGGCGTTCTGGCGATGCCGGTGATCACTGAGTTGCTCACGATGAGCGAATGGTACCGGGGCGCAGGTGACAGTCCGGCGCCAGGGCAATACGCTCCGGCAGGTGAAGCTCCTCAACCTGGACCATGTGGCAATCGCCGTCGCCGATCTCGACGCAGCCATCGAGGGTTACAGAGAGCGTTACCGAGTGGAGCCCGTCTACAGGGAGAAGGTGGAGAGCCAGGGCGTGGAAGAGGCAATGATCCCGGTCGGGGGATCGTTCGTCCAACTCCTGGAGCCCCTGGGGGCTGAAACCCCTGTGGGTCGGTTCTTGTCGAAGAAAGGTGAGGGTTTGCACCACGTGGCCTACGCGGTTGTTTCCATCGACGACGCACTCGCCCATCTCACCGAGTCTGGTGCCCGGCTCATCGACACCGAGCCGCGTTTGGGGGGCCGGGGAGCGCGGATCGCCTTCGTCCATCCCGCTGACCTGGGAGGCACCCTCATCGAGCTGGTGGAGCTGAGCGATGACTGACCACCTCGAGATCAAGGGCGGCGCCGGTGAATTCGAAGCGGCGGTCATCGCCGTCATCCTCGATCGGATCGCCCGCGAGGAGAACGCGGCACGTCAGGGGCGCGGCGGCCGCAAGCCTGGGCTCCCGGCTTGGGTTCGCGTCGTTCAGCACGAGGACCCGAGAGCACCCAGGGAAGAGGTCTGGCCCGACTGACTCCAACTCGCATGCGCACTAGGTGTCGCCGGAGGACCTCATTTGCGCACGCCGGGCAAGACCTCACGCATCTCCGGCGCCCGCAACAGCGCCGATATGGCGAGAAACGCCGCCAGGGTGGTGAGACCGCCGACCAGGCCGATGCCCAGCGCAGACCACACACCGAGATCTCCCTCGGGGAGGAAGCGATCGACTACGAGAAGACCGAGACCCCCGGCTACCGCGGCGGAGAACATGCCACGGGCGAAGG
>DASUUP010000183.1:0-2786 GCA_036373995.1 Acidimicrobiia bacterium | reverse complement strand
GGGACGGTCCAGTATCAATATGCCGGCCAGGACCGCAGCGGGCTCCTCGTGGTTTCGACCCTCGTTTTCGCAGCCGCCGTCATAGGTCTGGGTCGGATGAGGGGGGTTGCCGCGTTGGTGGGTCTCGTGTTGAGCATCGCCATCCTGCTGTGGTTCATCCTCCCGGCGATCATCGGGGGCGCCGATGCCGTCCTGGTGGCGTTGGTTGGGGGAGGCGCGATCGCGATGGTCTCTCTCTACCTGGCGCACGGGTACAACCCGCTCACTCATGTGGCCGCTCTCGGCGCGTTCAGCGCTCTGGCATTGACCACGGCGTTGTCTTGGCTCGTCGTCGAGTTGGCCAACTTCTCCGGGCTCGTCTCGGAGGAGTCTTTCTTCCTGCTGGCGATTCCCGACCTCGACCTGAACGGGCTCTTGCTCGCCGGGATCGTCCTCGGTGCCATCGGTGCTCTGGACGATGTGACCGTCACTCAGGCGTCAGCCGTATGGGAGGTGCACGGAGCCAATCCGGCGATGAGCTCAACGGAGTTGTTCGATTCAGGGCTGCGTGTGGGTCGTGATCACATCGTGTCGACGGTCAACACGCTGCTCCTTGCCTATGCCGGTGCTTCCCTGCCGTTGCTGCTCTTCTTCACGCTCTCCGACCAGTCGCTCGGCTTCATCGCCAGCTCCGAGGTCGTGGCACTCGAGATCGTCCGCACACTGGTCGGTTCCATTGGTCTGGTTGCGGCCGTTCCCGTCACGACGTGGCTCAGCGCACGTGTCGTCGCGTCTGTGTCGGGAGAGGCGCCGACCCGGGCCTCCTCCTAGGAGTGAGGAGACCCGGGGCGACGGAATCCGAAACCGTTTCCCCAGTTCGGAGGTTCTGAGTCAAGCCGCCTCGTCGACGGGGTGATGCTCGACCCTGGCGAGACGCTCACCCAGATGGATGAGACTCTGCCCGATGGCCCTTCTCAACCCGTGACGGGGCTGCTCGAGTGGCTCCGGATGGCTCGAATGGCGACGGAGATACTCTGCGTGCACGTAGCTCGAGGTGGTCAGGAAGTCTCTAAGCATGTTGTTCCTCCAGGTCACCGGTCCTCAGATAAGAGTCGAGGAAGGCGCCAGCGTCTGTCAGCGACTGCTCACGCAGCGTGTAGTACTTCTGTTTCGTCTTGGACTCGTCGGCGGGGATGTGGACACGGATGAGGCCGGCACCTCGGAGCTGGCTCAAATGGTGGTGGACGGTGGACTTGGAGAGGCCGAGCATCTCGGTCAACTCTTCGAGGGAAGTCTCTCCCTCGCTGAGACGGCGCAGGATGCGCAGCCGCTTGTCGTCGCTCAACGCCTTGTACATCCGCACCAGCCATGACGGGGGGGCTTCGGGGTCGCTGTTGATGAACTCGTCTGCGATGCCGTAGTAGACGACGAGGGTCCCCCGGGCACTGTCCACGAGAGAGAGGGGACGGGTGACCACCGAAGGCACCAACACCACCCGCGTGATGCCCGGTGGGATCTCGAAGTCGAGCCCGCTGGTGACCTCTTCCACCACTTCCTTCGCGCTGCCTCTGGTGGGTGCGGAGCGACGTGCGGCGGCGGCGCGGCTGATCGCGTCGGCAAACTCTTCCTCGTATTCGGTGAAGACCTCGGTCCGGAACCTCTTGATCGCGTTTGCGAAGCGTTGGGGAAGGTCGTCGGCGAAGAGGATGCCGCGGGAGTACTCGATCATCTCTTCAGACGTTTTCTTGTGTTTCTCTGTCGCCTCGGCAGGTGCCACCAGTCTGGTGACGGCGTCGATGTCGCCGGTCGCTGCCTGCTCGATCAGGGCTTGGTCGTCGCTGTGTGTGGCGTGACCGAGGATCCAGCGTCGGAGACGGAGCTGGTCGACCGATTCGAGCCAGGCGAAGACACGGTCCGGGTCATGGGGATGAGGTGCGGACAGGAGCAGGCTGGAGATGGAGAGCCAGACATAGAACCAGGGGCCCCCGAGGGCGACCAGCTCCTGTTGAAGGTCATCGGGTGTGGCGTCCTGGATCTGGGCGACCCATTCCGGGCCCAGGTCGCTTGCTGAGTGCGTCTCGGTCGGGCTGAAGACCGACCAGATGGCGAGGATGACCTCGTGGGAGACATTGCCTTCGATCTCGATGGGCATACGTCGCGGCGCCGCCGTGAGGTCACGAACCCGGTCGGATGGTGTGAGCAATTCGGGCATTTACGACGACCCCTGAATTCGATGAACTTCGAATGGAGTATGACAGATCGATATACGTCTGTCCAGGGTCAATTCGATGAATATCGAATATATCTGTGAAACCTCGACAGCCATCGACCCTCGGACACCAAACCTCCGGTAGTTGGAACCGCATATGGCTCCGACTACCGGAGGTTTGAAGGACACGGACCCCTACACTCGCCGCCCATGGCTGAGGTTCGGCGTCCCACGGCGGCACAAGTGCTGGAAACGGTTGGCGCGCTGAGTGCCCTCGGGACGCTTGCTCTCGGATTCCTCGGCACTATCCCTGGGCACCCGCACTTCGATGTCGGGCGTGAGGTCTTCGGGAACGTCCCCGACGCCATCGTCGTCGTGTTCTATGTCGGGTTGGCGGCGTTCCTCTGGCTGACCTTCCATCTCTTCGCCCTTCGCGCAGGGAGTTGGCAGCAGGGAGTCTCGGACGACCGGACCGGGAAGGGGCGTCGCCGTCTCCACCGTCTCTACGAGGGGCTGACGATGAGAACGCTGATGCGCGATCCCCGGTCGGGCGTCATGCACTCGATGGTCTACTACGGGTTCGTCGTCCTCTTCCTGG